>DATIVM010000261.1:0-3538 GCA_035465975.1 Usitatibacter sp. | reverse complement strand
CTAGTAGCCGGCCTTCGCGAGCACCACCACCGACACGCCCACCGCCCGCGCGCCATTCCCGGTGTTGCGATAGGAATGCGGCACATTGCCCGGGAAGCCCAGCACGTCGCCCGCGTCGAGCTCGAAGCGGTCGCCCGCGACGAAGATCGTCACCTTCCCCTCGAGGCAGGAGAAGTACTCGCGCGTGCCGGGAAGGTGCGGCGTGCCCGGCATCACGCCCCCCGGGGCGAATTCCATGAGCTCCATCACTTCCTCGGGCACCGCCTCGGGAACGAGGTCGCGGGTGGTGACGCCGCGGCCGCGCGAGCGCGACGCGAGGTCCTTCGCGCTCCAGCGGCGCACCTTGGCGCGCGGCGAGCCGGTGAGCTCGTCGAGCGAGGTCGAGAGCGCGCGCGCCACCTTGACCAGCACGCCGAGCGAGGGATTCCCGTCGCCCGATTCCAGGTTCGCGATCGTCGAGCGCGGCACGCCCGCCGCCTTCGCGAGCCCGTCCTGCGTGAGGCTGCGCACCTGCCTGAGCGTCGCGAGGTTGCGCGCGAGGTGGCGCGAGACCAGATCCGGTTTGTCCATCGCGTTGACCTTTCGCCAAGGGGGCGGACGCCGCGCTCGAAATCGCGCGCGCGGCGCCGCATCCTCCGCCCATCGACATCGATTGCGGAGGAGCGACCATGCAACGATCGACCGCAGACTATACCGATCTTCGCGGGCTGCGCATCGCCATCACCGGCGGCACCTCGGGACTGGGCCTCGCGCTCGTGGACGAATGGCATTCGCGCGGCGCCGCGGTGGCGTTCGTCGCGCGCACCGCGCAGGACGTGGAGCGCGTCGCCGCCGCCCATCCCGGCGCGGCGGGCATCGTCGCCGACGTCTCGAGGAAGGAGGACATCCACCGCATCGCGCTGCAGGTGCTCGGGCGCCTCGGGGGCCTCGACGTGCTCGTGAACAACGCGTCGAGCCTCGGGCCCGTGCCCCTCGCGCCGCTCGCCGACACCGAATGCGAGGATCTCGAGGTGGCGCTCGCGACCAACGTGCTCGGCCCGTTCCGGCTCACGAAGGCGCTGCTCGGCGCGCTGCGCGCCTCGGCGGCGGAGGGCCGCGGCGGCATCGTGCTCGACATCTCGAGCGACGCGGCGGTGACGCCCTACCCGGGCTGGGGCGCGTACGGCGCGTCGAAGGCGGCGCTGCGCCACCTGGGGGCGATCTGGAACGCCGAGCTCGAAGGCGAGGGCGTGCGCATCCTCTCGCGCGACCCGGGCGACATGGATACGGCGCTCCATCGCCTCGCGGTGCCGGACGCGGATCCGTCCACGTTGCTCAGGCCCTCGGCCTCGGCGAAGGAGGTCACCGGCGCGATCCTCGCAGCGCTCGGTCGCGGGGATGCGAGGAAGGAGGCCGCGTGATGCTTCCCGCGACGCGTCCGGTGCAACGTCCCGCCGATGCGAAGCTTCTCGCGGTGGATTCGCGCGGGGGCCTCTCGCACCGGCCGCGGCGCGAGCTCCCGTCGCTCCTCGCGCGTGGCGACCTGGTCGTCGCGAACGACGCCGCGACGCTGCCCGCGAGCCTCGCCGGCGTGCACGTGCGCACGGGGCGCGCCGTCGAGGTGCGGCTCGCGCAGCGCCGCTCGCTCGATCCGCGCGATGTGCTGGAGCTCACCGCCGTCGTGTTCGGCGAGGGCGACTGGCGCCTGCGGACCGAGGAGCGGCCCGCGCCGCCCGCGCTGGCGCCGGGCGACGCTCTCCAGCTCGCGTCGCTGCGCGCGACCGTCGCTCGCCTGCTCGGCCATCCGCGGCTCGCGATGCTGCGTTTCGAGGGCGACCCCGGCGCCGTGTGGGCCGCGCTCGCGAGCCACGGCCGGCCGATCCAGTACGCGTATCTCGAATCGGCGCTCGAGCTGTGGGACGTGTGGACGCGGTTCGCCGCCGTTCCCGCCGCCTTCGAGCCGCCCTCGGCGGGCTTCGCGCTCGATTGGCGCGCGCTCGCGGAGCTGCGCGCGCGCGGGGTGGAGTTCGCGACCCTCACCCACGCCGCAGGCATCTCCTCGACCGGCGACGCGGAGCTCGACCGCCGGCTGCCCTTCGACGAGCCCTACCGGATCCCGGCCTCGACCGCGCAGGCGATCGCGCGCGCGAAGCGCCGCGCGGGCCGCGTGATCGCGATCGGCACCACCGTCGTGCGCGCGCTCGAATCCGCGACGACCGACGCGGGCCTCGTGCGCGCGGGCGAGGGCATCGCGACGCTTCGCATCGGGCCCGGGACGCGGCTCCGGGTCGTCGACGCGATCGTCTCGGGCACCCACGAACCGGGTACGAGCCACTACGAACTGCTTCGCGCGTTCGCGGATGCAACGACGTTACGCGAAGCGGACCGCGCGCTCGAGGAGCGCGGCTATCGCACCCACGAGTTCGGCGATTCGGTCTGGATCGAGCGCCGCGCGCAGGCGCCGGGAATATGAGGCGGGCGCGGCGGGTCGTTACAATGTCGCCCGTCCGACGGAGGGAAGTGAAGAGATGAGAATCGCGAAACGCATCCTCGCGGCGTTCCTGTGCCTGGTCGCGCTGGATGGCCTCGCCGGCCCGTACACCGACCTGTGGTGGAACCCCGACGAAAGCGGATGGGGGATGAACCTGGTGCAGCAGGAGGACGTCGCGTTCGTGACGCTCTTCGTCTACGGCGCGGACCACCGGCCGCTCTGGTACGTCGGCTCGAACGTGCGGGTGGTCGCGCTCAACGGCGCCGACGGCAGGCCCACCTTCTCGGGCGACCTGTACCGCACGACCGGCCCGTACCACGGGTCGCCCTTCGACCCGGCCTCGGTCACGGTGACGCCGGTCGGCCGCATCTGGCTCACGGCGCTCGACGCGAGCCACATGACGGTCGAGTATGAAGCGGAGGGCGTGCACGTCGTGAAGGCGGTGGCGCGGCAGACGTGGGCGCAGCCGATCGGCGGCGGGCTCTTCCACGCGGGCTTCGCGCTGCGCCAGTCGACGGGCGGCCCGTCGGACGTGGTGAAGTACAGCAGCGACGTCGGCGTCGACATCGACGGCTCCTCGGGCCTGCTGCTGGTCTTCGAGGACAACCAGGGGCGCCGCTGCGAATATCGCGGCGCCTACGCCCAGGCGGGCAAGTTCGGCGCGATGACCGGCACGTTCGAATGCACGCGCGATTCCGCGCCCGCGGGCAGCGGCAGCTTCGAGCTGAGCGAGCTCGAGCTGACGGCCCACGGGGTGACGGGCTTCCTGCGCATCGTCTCGCCGGATCGGGTGGAGTCCGGCCGGTTCGGGGGCGCCCGCCTCGGATCGTGAGGTTGACCTTCGGCAACGCGTCCTCGGCCGGCGGGGGAACAATGGATGCTCCCCATCCCCGGCGGAGGATCGTTTCCATGAGCGTCGCCACCCGCGTGCAGCGTTACCTCGCCCAGCACGAGCTTCCGTACGAATTCGTGAGCCACCGCCCGACCGTGTGCTGCATGGACTCGGCGCACCAGGCGCACGTCCCGCCCGCCGAGATGGCCAAGGCCGTCGTCCTGCAGGACGACTAC
>DATIVM010000260.1:0-5006 GCA_035465975.1 Usitatibacter sp. | reverse complement strand
GCCTCGCGCACTTCGAGCGCCTCGACGCGCGCTTCGGCCGCGCGAGCGTGATCGGCGGGACGTGCCAGATCAACGCGACGCTCAGGCCCGACGGCACGGTGGTGCACGGCGACAGCCTGCAGCGCGTGATCTTCGGCGAGCGGGGCGGCGCCCGCACCGCGCGCGCGGAGGCCTTCGGGGGCGAGCTTGCGCGCACCGCGCTGCAATGGACCCTCTCCGACGACATCGAGCAGGACCTGTGGGAGAAGATCGTCTTCCTGTGCGCGCTCGCCGCATGCACCTGCCTCTTCCGCGGCAACGTGCGCGAGATCGTCGCCGCGCCCGGCGGCCGCGAGGCGATGCTGCGCGCGCTGGAGGCGAACGCCGCGATCGCCGCGCGCGAGGGCCATGCGCCGCGTCCGCAGATGCTCGAGTTCGGACGCCAGCGCCTCACCGACCCCGAGGGCCTCTGGAGCGCCTCGATGCTGCGCGACCTCGAGGCGGGCGGCCGCGTGGAGGCCGACCCCATCGTCGGCTGGATGCTGCAGCGCGCGCGCGCCCACCGCATCGACGACGCGATCCTCTCTTTGGCCTACACGCACCTCAAGACCTACGAGGCCCGCCGCGCGGCCGGCCGCCTGCCCGGGACGCAGGCGCCGGAAAGTGGCGCCCGCTCCGCTCCCGCGGACTGAATTTTCGCGGCGGGTCGTGTCCAAAAGGACGCGCGCCGGCCCCACGAGGGCCGCCTCGCGACGCATGGACTCCCGAAACCGACCGCCCAGCAACCGGACGATCCTGTGGAGCCTCGCCCTCAAGGCGTGGGCGTTCCGCGGCCGCGTCCTCGCCGCGATGGCGCTGCTGATCGTCGCGAAGATCGCGTCGGTCGGCGTGCCCCTGATCCTCAAGCGCATCGTCGACGCGCTGAGCCGTCCCGAGGCGCTCGTCGCGGTCCCGGTCGTCCTCCTCGTGGGCTACGCCCTCGCGCGCTTCGCGGCCACGCTCTTCTCCGAGATCCGCGACGTGATCTTCTCGCGGGTGACGCAGAGCACCGTCGCCGACTTCACGCTGCGCATCTTCAACCACCTGCACGCGCTCCCGGCGCGCTTCCACGTGCAGCGCGCGACCGGCACCCTCACGCGCGAGGTGGAGCTGGGCACCACCGGCATCGGCTTCCTCCTCGGCGTGGCGTTCTTCACCATCGTGCCGACGCTGGTGGAGATCGGCTCGGTGATGGCGATCCTCGTCCGCGGCTACGCCTTCTCGTTCAGCCTGATCCTGCTCGTGACCTTCGTGGTCTACGTGGTCTGGACGGTCGTCTTCACGCACCGTCGCGCGCTCTTCCAGCGGCGCCTGAACGAGCTCGACGCCAACTCCAACCGGCGCCTGGTGGACAGCCTCCTCAACTACGAGACCGTCAAGTTCTACACCAACGAGGGGTTCGAGGCGAAGCGCTTCCAGTCGATCATGGGCGACTGGATCGAGGCGGGCGTGCGCAACCAGAAGGCGCTCACGCGGCTGCACGTCGGGCAGAGCATGATCATCGCGGCCGGGGTCGCGGCGGTGATGATGCTCGCGGGGCAGGGCGTGCTCGCGCGCACCATGACGGTGGGCGACCTCATCCTCATCAACGCGTACGTGATCCAGGTGTGCCTGCCGCTCAACTCCCTGGGCTTCGTCTTCCGCCAGGCGAGCGACGCGCTGGTGCAGGCCGAGCGGCTCTTCGAGCTCTTCGCGGTGCAGCCCGAGGTCGATCCCTCGGTGCCGCGGCCGCCGCTCGCGGTGGGCGACGCCGGGGTGCGCTTCGAGAACGTGAGCTTCGGCTACGAGCCGAGCCGGCAGGTGCTCTTCGACGTGAGCTTCTCCATCCCGCCGGGGCACACCGTCGCCGTGGTCGGCGGCAGCGGCTCGGGCAAGTCGACGCTCGCGCGCCTGCTGCTGCGCTTCTACGAGGCGTCGAGCGGCCGCGTCGCCGTGAACGGCCAGGACGTGCGCGAGGTGAGCCCGCAGAGCCTGCGCGCGGCGATCGGCATCGTGCCGCAGGACACGAGCCTCTTCAACGAGAGCGTCGCCTACAACATCGGCTACGGCCGGCCCGGCGCGACGATGGAGGAGATCGTGGCCGCGGCGAAGGCGGCCAACGTGCACGAGTTCATCGCCGAGCTCCCCGACGGATACGCCACGATGGTGGGCGAGCGCGGCCTCAAGCTCTCCGGCGGCGAGAAGCAGCGCATCGCGATCGCCCGCGCGATCCTCAAGAACCCGCCGATCCTGATCTTCGACGAGGCGACCTCCGCGCTCGACACCCGCACCGAGCGCGCGATCCAGGACGAGCTCGACCGCCTCGCCGAGCACCGCACCACGCTCACCATCGCGCACCGCCTGTCCACGGTGGTCGACGCCGACGAGATCATCGTGCTCGAGCACGGGCGCATCGTGGAGCGCGGCCGCCACGAGGAGCTGCTCGCGCTGGGCGGCCTCTACGCGCAAATGTGGGCCCTGCAGCAGCAGGAGCACGCGCTGCAGCGCGCCGAGCGGCGCGCGGCGCTGCAGCCGGTCAACCTCGCGACCGTGATCGCGGGCGCCATCGACGCGCTGCGCGGCGACATCGACGCGCGCAACATCCACCTGTACACCACGCTCGGCATCGAGACCGCGCGCGTGACGGGCGATCCGAGCGCCCTGCAGCAGGTGGTGTGGGACCTGCTCGCGCACGCGGTGCAGGTGAGCGAGACCGGCGGGCGCATCGAGGTGCGGCTCGGCCGCGCGGGCGGCGAGGCGCGCCTCCTCGTCTCGCACGGCGGCGGCCCGCCGCTCGCGCTCGCGCGCCCGGGCGTCGAGGAGCCGCCGGTGCCGGGCACCTCCCGCCCCTTCGACGCGGCCGAGCTGCGCAAGCTCGTGGAGGAGCACCACGGCCGCTTCACCGTGCAGCACCAGAAGGGCGTCGGGACCACCTATGGCGTGGCGCTTCCGCTACGCGCGGTGGACCTCCCCGCCGACAGCCACGGACGCCCCGGGCCGGTCGCCGCGGCGCAGGAGCTGCCTTCCCTCGAGGGCCGCCGCATCCTCGTGGTGGACGACCACGAAGACGCGCGCGAGGTGGTCACGGTGGTGCTCGAGCAGCGCGGCGCGCGCGTGGAGGCGCTCGGGACCGGCGCCGCGCTCCTCGAGCGGCTGCGCGCCTCGCCCACGGAGCAATGGCCGGAGCTCCTCGTGTGCGACATCGGGCTTCCGGACCTCGACGGCTACACGCTGCTGCGCGACGTGCGCGGGCTCGAGGCGCAGCGCGAGACGCCGCTCGCCGCGCGCATTCCCGCGATCGCGCTCACCGGGTTCGCCCATGCGGAGGACCGCACGCGCGCGCTGCTCGCCGGCTTCCAGATCCACCTCGCGAAGCCCGTCGATCCGCGCGAGCTGCTCGCCGCGATCGCGGGCCTCATCGGGCCCGCGCGCGAGGTGGCCCGATCGGCGCATGAAACTTCCCCCGCCCGCAATAACCACAAGTGAAGATGGAATCACAACTCGCTCGAAACGGAAGGCGCGCACGACACATGCGGCAAACCCATCGCGACGCGATAGGAACCGGGGAGGATCTCGGAGCGCAGGAATCGGGGATCGACCGCGCGCTCGCCGAGCGCGCCGTGGCCATGGCGCTGCCGCTCGTCCACGAGGCGATGCGCGATCCGTATTTCGGCGACAGCGGTTTCCTGCACATCGTGGTGATGGACCCCGACGCGCGTCCCGGGCAATCCCCGTTCGAGCAGGCGATCCTCCACGAGCACTCCGTCGGCGACCGCTCGAAGTGGGACGCCGACTACGCCGCGTTCGCTCGCGGCAAGGCGCGCGAGAGCTGGACGCGGCGCGCCGACAATCCCAAGGGCGCGGTCTGCCTCGACGGCATCGTCGTCGGCGCGAGCGGCGCCTTCGAGCCGTTCGACCAGGCGTACGCGGGCACCGTGGCGATGTGCCTGCGCGCGCTCGCGCGTCACCGATCTTCCTGAACGTCCCGGTCCCGCCGGAAATGCGCGTCATGCGAAACAGGGAAACTTCATGCTGAAAATCGCCATCGTCAGCGAGCACGCCTCCCCGCTCGCCCTCATCGGCGCCGTGGACAGCGGCGGGCAGAACATCTACGTCGCGCACGTCGCGCGCCAGCTCGCCCGGCTGGGGCACCAGGTGGACGTCTTCACCCGGCAGGACAGCCTCCTGATGCCCCAGGTCGTGCACTGGCGCAGGAACCTGCGCGTGATCCACGTCCCGGCCGGTCCCGCGCGATTCGTGCCGAAGGAGCAGCTCCTCGAGCACATGGACGCGTTCGGCGACTGGATGGGCGAGTTCTTCGCCTCCGGCGAGCGTCCCTACGACGTGGTGCACGCCAACTTCTTCATGTCCGGGTGGGCATGCCTCAGGGCGCGGCAGTGCGCCGACTTCCCGCTCGTCACCACCTTCCACGCCCTGGGGCTGGTGCGCCGGCGCCACCAGGGATCGTCGGACGGCTTTCCCGACGAGCGCTTCGAGATCGAGCGGCGCCTGCTGCGCGAATCGGACCGCGTGATCGCCGAGTGCCCGCAGGACAAGCTCGACATGCTCGAGCTCTACGACGCCGATCCCGAGCGCATCGACATCGTGCCCTGCGGCTTCGACCCCGAGGAGCTCGCGCCCATGGACCGCCACGCGGCGCGCGCGCGGCTCGGCTGGCCGCAGGACGCGTTCGTCGTGCTGCAGCTGGGCCGCATGGTGCCGCGCAAGGGCGTGGAGAACGTGATCCGCGCGATCGCCGCGCTCGAGCGCCGGCGCGTGGAGGCGCAGCTCTACGTGGTGGGCGGCAGCACCGACGTGCCCGATCCCGCCGCCACGCCCGAGATCGGCCGGCTCATGGCGGTCGCCGAGGCGCAGGGCGTGGCCGAGCGCGTGATGTTCGTGGGCCGCCGCGGGCGCGACGAGCTTCCCGCGCACTACGCCGCCTGCGACGTCTTCGTGACCACGCCGTGGTACGAGCCCTTCGGCATCACGCCCGTGGAGGCGATGGC
>DATIVM010000259.1:0-2235 GCA_035465975.1 Usitatibacter sp. | reverse complement strand
CGCCGGAGGCCGGCAAGCCCGCGGAGCCCGCCAAGGCGGCCGAGCCGGCGAAGCCGGAGCTGCGTCCCGAGAGCCACGTCCTCGCGCCCGCGCCCACGCGCGCGCAGATCCCGCCGGCGGCCCCCGCCTCGGCGCGCACCGAGCCCGCCGCGGCGAACGCGGCCGCGAAGCCCGGCGAGCCTCCCAGGACCGACGCCGAGAGCGCGAAGCCGGCCCTTCCGCCGGCCACGCTCGTGTTCGCCGTGCAGCCGTGGGGCGAGATCTTCGTGAACGGCAAGTCGCGCGGCGTGACGCCGCCGATGAAGGCCCTCAAGCTCGACCCGGGCAAGTACAAGGTCGAGGTGCGCAACACGACGTTCGCGCCGCACGTGGAGAACCTCGAGCTGAAGGCCCGCGACGAAGTGACGGTGAGGTACAAGTTCCAATGAAAACCCTGCCCCGGCACCTCCGGCCCGCCCTCCTTCTCGCCGCGCTCCTCGCGCTCGCCGCGTGCGAGCAGCTGCAGACGAAGGACAAGCCGCAGCCGGTCACGCCGCAGATCACCGAGGACGTGCTGCGCTCCCGCGCGCGCGATTCGCTCGCCGCCGGCGTGAAGCAGTACGACGCGGGCGATTACGTCAAGGCCGAGTCGAGCCTCAACGAGGCGCTCGCGCACGGCCTGCTCCCGAAGACCGACCAGTCGCGCGCGCGCAAGCTCCTCGCCTTCATCTACTGCACCTCGAGCCGCGAGGCGCAATGCCGCGACGAGTTCCGCAAGGCCTTCGAGATCAACCCCGAGTTCGCCCTCACGCCCGCCGAGGACGGCCATCCCGTCTGGGGGCCGGTGTACCGCGACGTGCGCACGCAGCTCATCGCCGAGCGCGAGGCCGAAGCGACGGTCAAGAACCAGGTGACCCCGGTGAGCAAGGCGCAGCAGCTCCTCGCCGACGGCATGGTGAAGTACGACGCGGGCGAGTACGCCGGCGCGCGCAAGCTGCTCGCGGCCGCGCTCGCCGAGGGCCTCAAGGAGAAGGACGACCAGGTGAAGGCGATGAAGTACACCGCGTTCACCGACTGCCTGCAGCGCCGCTATCGCGACTGCCGCGCCGACTTCATCCGGATCTACGACGTCGACCCGGACTTCGACCTCATGCCGGCCGAGGCGGGGCACCCGTCCTGGACGCACACGTTCGCCGCCGCGAAGGCGACGGCCAAGCGCAACCTCGCGGCGAAGGCCGCGAAGGAAGCGAAGGAAAAGAGCGCCGCCGAGAAGGCCGCGGCACCGCCCGCCGCCTCCATCCCCAAGAAGTGACGATGATCGCGACGCTCGGGCGCTACAAAGTGGTCTCGGAGATCGGCCAGGGGGCGATGGGGGTCGTCTACAAGGCGGTCGACCCCATCATCGACCGCACGGTCGCCATCAAGACGATCAACCTCAACCTCTCGCGCCAGGAGCTCGAGGAGTACGAGCAGCGCTTCCAGCAGGAGATCAAGGCGGCCGGGCGCCTCAACCACCCGAACATCGTCACGATCTACGACGTGGGCAAGACCGAGCAGGTCGCCTACATGGCGATGGAATACCTGGAGGGGCAGGAGCTCAAGGACCTGATCGCCTCGGGGAACCTGCCCCCGGCCGACCAGGTGGTGGACATCATCGCGCAGGTGGCCGACGGGCTGTGGTTCGCGCACCAGCAGGACATCGTGCACCGCGACGTGAAGCCCTCGAACATCATGGTGCTGAAGGGCGGCATCGCGAAGATCACCGACTTCGGCATCGCGCGCCTGCCCAACTCGGCGGTGAAGACGATGACGGGCTTGATCCTCGGCAGCCCCCGCTACATGTCGCCGGAGCAGGTGATCGGCAAGGCGATCGACGCGAGGAGCGACATCTTCTCGCTCGGCGTCGTGCTCTACGAGGCCCTCACCGGCATCGCGCCCTTCGACGGCGACAACGTGAACGCCATCATGTACGCGACCGTGAACACCACGCCGCCGCCGCCCTCCTCGCACAACCGGTTGCTCCCGCCGATGCTCGACCTCATCGCCGCGAAGGCGATGGCGAAGCTGCTCGAGGACCGCTACCAGACCATCAAGGAATTCGCCGACGACCTGCGCGAGGTGCGCCGGCAGATGGACGCCTCGCGCCCGGCCGCGGCGCTCAAGGCGAGCACGGCACCGCCCACGCCGGCCCGCAATCCGGTGCCCATCGCGATCCCGGAGCGGATGGTGGACACCGCGACCATCCCGCTCAACGCC
>DATIVM010000258.1:0-4195 GCA_035465975.1 Usitatibacter sp. | reverse complement strand
TCGCCTCCGCATCCACGATGCCTGCCACATCGCCGCCTTCCGGGAGGATCGGCACGCACGCTTCCGACTGGATGCCGTCGTCGCAGACGTAGAAGCCGCCGCCCGCCTCCACGTGCTTCGAGACGTCGTCGATCACCGTGGCGCGCCCCGTGAGGCCGACGGCGGCGTTGGTGCTGCGCTCCGCGAACTCGCGCGTGAGGGGAAACTCGGCGCGGCTGGGACGACCGACGTACGCGACCTTCACCAGCACCTCGCCCCCCGCGGCGTTGCGCCGGCGCTGGTACACGCCGACCCAATCCGCGCCGGTCGTCTCCTGCACGCGCTCGACGAGGCGCTCGAGGAGCGCGAGGCGCCGCGTCGTCTGCTCGCTGCGCCCGCCGAGGATCGCGCCGAGGTCGTAGGGCACCGGCGCGAGCTGGTCGACGACCGAGCAGCTTCCGTCCCCGGTGAGCATGGGCACCGGGTAGGAATAGAGCGAGGCGCCGTCGCCCACGTCGACCTTCCCGGCCATCGCCTCCACGAGGTCGCGCACCGCGCGCTCCACGTCCGCCTGGCGGGCCGAGAGCGACTCGAGCCCGGCCATGCGCAGGTACGCCGTGACGCGTTGCGACGCGGCGCTCACGTGCGGTCGTGCTCGGCGGTGAGCGCGGGCCGCTCGCTCCACTCGAAGGGGAGCCCGCGTGCCCGCATCCAATCGGCGACCGCGAGGCCCGTCGCCCGCTTCCAGGGACGCAGGTTCTCGGGCTTCACGCGGCGGTACTCGGCGAGCTCGGCGCCGAGCGCGACGCGCCCCTTCGCGATCGCGTGGTAGCAGAGCATGACCTCGTTCTTGCGCTCGAAGATGTAGTTGCCGATGAGGTGCGACTCGACCACGTCGAGGCCCAGCTCCTCCTTCACCTCGCGCACCACGGCGCCGCGCGGATCCTCGAGGGCCTCCAGGTAGCCGCTGACCAGCGCGAAGAAACCCTCGGGCCAGCCGCGGTTCCTCGCGAGGAGGATCTCGCCTTCGTGCTCCACCAGCGCGCCCACGCACGGGACCGGATTGCCCCACTGCACGAAGCCGCATTCCGCGCTGCAGGCGCGGCGCAGCGCGGCGACGCCATCCGCGTCGGCGACCGGGCGGTCGGCGAGCGGGCGCGCGCAGCGCGGGCAGTACGTGAACGCTTCGGTGCTCAGAGTCGTTCCGCCACCCAGCCCTGCACCGATTCCAACGCCTTGGGGAGCGCCGCGGCGTTGGTGCCGCCGGCCTGCGCCATGTCGGGCCGCCCGCCGCCCTTGCCGCCCACCTGCGAGGCGACGACGTTCACGAGCTCGCCCGCCATCACCTTCGCGATCAGGTCCTGGGTGACGCCCGCGAAGAGGCTCACCTTCTCGCCCTCGGCGGCGGCGAGCACGATGGCGCTCGACTTGAGCTTGCCCTTGAGCTGGTCGAGCGTGTCGCGCAAGGTCTTCACGTCCGCGCCCTCGAGCTTCGCCGCGAGCACCTTCACCCCCTTCACGTCGACCGCACTTCCCGCGAGGTCCTGGCCCTGGGACGTGGCCATCTTCACCTTCAGGCGCGCGAGCTCTTTCTCGAGCGAGCGGCCGTTCTCGATCAACTGCGAGAGCTTCGCCTCGACCTCCGCGGGCTGCGCCTTGAGCTGCTCGCCGACGCGCGCGAGGAGCTCGCGCTCGCGCTGCGCATGGGCGATCGCCACCGTGCCCGCCACCGCCTCCACGCGCCGGATGCCGGCCGCGACGCCCCCCTCGGAGACGATGCGGAAGTAGCCGATGTCGCCGGTGCGCGAGACGTGGGTGCCGCCGCAGAGCTCGCGGGAGCTGCCGATGTCGAGCACGCGCACCACGTCGCCGTACTTCTCGCCGAAGAGCATCATCGCGCCGAGCTTCTGCGCATCCTCGATCGGCATCTCGCGCGCGAGCGTCGGCCCGTTGCGCAGGACCTCCGCGTTCACGATCTCCTCGACGCGCCGCACCTGCTCCGCGGTCATGGGCGCGTTGTGGCTGAAGTCGAAGCGCGTCTTCTCCTCGTCGACGAGCGAGCCCTTCTGCTGCACGTGCGATCCGAGCACCTCGCGCAGCGCCTTGTGCATGAGGTGGGTCGCCGAATGGTGGCGCATGGTGCGCACGCGCTTGTCGAGATCGACCTGCGCGGCCACCGTGTCGCCGATCGCGATCTCGCCGTTCTTCACCACGCCGTGGTGGCCGAATACCTCGGGCTGGATCTTCTGCGTGTCCTGCACCTCGAAGAGCGTGAGGCAGACGCCGCCCCGGGTGAGCTCGCCGCGGTCGCCGACCTGGCCGCCGGACTCGGCGTAGAAGGGCGTCTTGTCGAGGACGACGATGCCCTCCTCGCCGGTGGAGAGGCTCTCGACCGGCGTGCCGCCCTTGTAGAGCGCGACCACGCGCCCCTCTTCCGAGAGCGTCTCGTAGCCGCGGAAATTCGTCTTCACGCCCTCGTAGCCGAGCTGCGCACCGGCCTTGAACTTGCTCGAGGCGCGCGAGCGCTCCTGCTGCGCGGCCATGGCGGCGTCGAAGCCCGCCATGTCGATCTCGAAGCCGCGCTCGCGGCCGATGTCCGCCGTGAGGTCGACGGGGAAGCCGAAGGTGTCGTAGAGCCGGAACGCGGTCTCGCCGTCGAGGCGCTCCGCGTTCTTCGCCAGCGCCGTCTCGAGGATCGCCATGCCGGTCTCGAGCGTCTGCGCGAAGCGCTCCTCCTCCTCGCGGATCGTGCCCTTCACGCGCTCGCGCGACTGGCGAAGCTCGGGGTACGCCTCGCCCATCTCCGCGGCGAGGTCGTCGACCAGCTTGTAGAAGAACGGCTCCTTCTGCCCGAGCTTGTAGCCGTGGCGCATGGCGCGGCGCGCGATGCGGCGCAGGACGTAGCCGCGGCCCTCGTTGCTGGGGATCACGCCGTCCGCCACGAGGAAAGCGCAGGAACGGATGTGGTCCGCGATGACGCGCAACGACGGCGAATCGAGATCCTTGGCTCCGGTCGCGCGCTGCGCAGCCCGGATGAGCGTCTGGAACAGGTCGATCTCGTAGTTCGAGTGCACGTGCTGCAGCACGGCGGTGAGGCGCTCGAGGCCCATGCCGGTATCGACCGAGGGCTTGGGCAGCGGATGCATCACGCCCGCCTCGTCCCGGTTGAACTGCATGAAGACCAGGTTCCAGATCTCGATGTAGCGGTCGCCCTCCGCCTCGGGCGAGCCGGGCGGGCCGCCGGGGATGCCGGGGCCGTGGTCGTAGAAGATCTCCGAGCACGGGCCGCAGGGACCGGTGTCGCCCATCTGCCAGAAGTTGTCGCTCTCGAACTTGCGCCCCCCCGGCTTGTCGCCGATGCGGATGCAGCGGTCCTTCGGGACGCCGATCTCCTTCGTCCAGATGTCGTAGGCCTCGTCGTCCGTCTCGTACACCGTGGTCCACAGCTTGTCGGGCGGGAGGCCGTACTCCTTCGTGATGAGCTCCCACGCGAACCGGATCGCGTCGCGCTTGAAGTAATCCCCGAAGCTGAAGTTGCCGAGCATCTCGAAGAACGTGTGGTGGCGCGCCGTGTAGCCCACGTTCTCGAGGTCGTTGTGCTTGCCCCCCGCGCGGACGCATTTCTGGGCGGTGACGGCGCGGACGTACGGGCGCTTCTCGTTGCCGAGGAAGACGTCCTTGAACTGGTTCATCCCCGCGTTGGTGAACAGCAGGGTCGGGTCGTCGCCCGGCACCACCGGCGAGGAGGCCACGATCGTGTGGCCCTTCGACTCGAAGAACTTGAGGAAGGTCGAACGGATGTCAGCGGCTTTCATTCCGGGCGGCTCGATCGGGTCGGTGATGGGGCGGGGCAGGCCGCGACACGCGTCGCGGCGAACCTTCAATTATAGGTGCCGGGGGTCCTGCCCAACGCCTCCGAGAGGAACGCCTCCAGCCGCGGATCCTCGGCGAAGGCCACGTTGAAGCGCATCCAGGGCGAGGGCTGCAGCGCCGCCCCGAACAGGTGGCCGGGGCCCAGCATGATGTCGTGGCCGGCCGCCCGGTTGGACAGCGCCACGGGGTCGTCCACCTGCGGGTGGCGCGCCCAGAGGAACATGCCGGCCCGCGGCTCGTGGAACAGCTCGAAGCCGAGGGCCGACAGGCGCGCGGCCACGCGCTCGTGCGCCTCGGCCAGCCGCCCGCGCAGCGACTTCAGGTGCTTGCGCCAGCGCCCTTC
>DATIVM010000257.1:0-6349 GCA_035465975.1 Usitatibacter sp. | reverse complement strand
GTGTCTCCGGTGATGGGACAACCCTATGGCTCCCGCGTGACAGCCGTCGGCCGCCGGGGCCGGAGCCCCATCGTCCGAAAGGACTAGCCGCCGCGGGCGGCGGCGCGCGCGCCGCTCAGAACGAGAAGCGCGCGAGGATGTTCGCCACGTCGTCCTTGTAGTCGGCGAGCGGCACCGTGGAGGTGCGCATCTCGTGGGCGTAGCCGCCCTGCAGGAGGATCTTCTGCGTGGGCCGGTAGCTCACGCCGACACCGAAGGTGCGCACGCGGTGCGTGTAGTCGCCGATGAGGACGTCGTTGCGATAATTCCACACGTTGTATTCCGCGTCGCCCGTGAGCGTGACCTTGTCCGTCACCGCCCAGCTGGGCTTCACCGCCACGCCCTTGATGAGCACCAGCGCCCCGCTCTGCACGTCGGCGATCGGCCCGATGTCGCGGTAGATCGAGGTGAGGACCGTGAGCTTGCCGGTCGGGGTCCAGGTGTGCGCGAGGCGCGCGGTCGGTCCCGAGAAGTCGCGCGCGGCGGGCTGGTCGTAGTCGCGCCGCACGTAGTCGACGCGCCCGTCGATCGTGGAGTGGCCGGTCGCGATCCAGTGGACGACGACGCCGAGGCTGTTCTGGCGGTAGCCGGGATCGAGCGAGGTGCCGCGCAGCTCGTCGTGCGGCGTGCGGCCGTGCTCCGTGCGCGCCTCGACTCCCGCGCGATCGTCGGCCGCGGTGACGTAGCTCACGCCCGCCACGCCGGTCGCGGTCTGGATGTCGTTGAACCGCTGCAGGGGATCGTCGTGCCGCTGGTCCACGCTCGCCGCGCCCGCGTGCAGTCGCCAGCTGGCGACGGGGAACCACACCGCGTCGGCGAAGCCCTGCTTGGTGCGCAGGATGTCGCGCTCGCGCGAGAAGAGCTTGTTCGCGAAGTTCGCGAGCGTGCGCGAGTCGGTGTAGCCGAGGTCGCCGGTGAGGTGGGGCGTGACCGACCACAGCCACGCGGCGCGCGCGGTGTGGCCGTTGAAGTTGAGCTCGCTGAAGCGGTCGTAGCGGTTCGCGAACCACGTGTAGTTCGCCTGGAAGCGCTGCAGCGAGTACGGCAGGTCCAGGCTCACGCCGAGCTGGGTGCTGCTGATCCAGTCCGAGCGCCCGTCCTCGCCCACGACGGTGCGCGGATCCACGTCCGGCGAGATCCGGAAGACGTTGCTGTCGTAAGTAACATTTTCCGCGGCGAAGACCTCGACGCGGTCCTTGAAGAGCGCCGCGGCGGGAAGCGGCGCGGCGCAGGCGGCGGCGAGGACGAGCCACGCCGGGCGAAACGTCGTTCTTGCCATTTTTTTCGTCCAGGGAAGGCTGAACACCGCGCGAGGATAGCGCAAATGTCCCCTGTCCGGCGCGCGCGTGCGCCGCGCGCGGCGCCGCTAAGGATTCACGATGCGCAGCGCGAGCGCCTTGCCGACCGCCTGCGTGCGGTTCAGCACGTTGAGCTTGCGCAGCGTCTTCTGCACGTGGTTCTTCACGGTGAGCGGGCTGATGTCGAGGATCATGCCGATCTCGATGTTGCTCTTGCCGTGGTAGATCCACTGCAGGATCTGCTGCTCGCGCGGCGTGAGCAGCCCCGTCTTCGCGGGCTTGGTCGCGGTGCGCTCGAGCGGCCAGGTGACCTGGCTGCGCACCCATCCCGCGTGCAGGTACGGGACGACGACGTCGGCGAGGTAGGCCTGCTTCGCCCCGAGCGTGCCGGGCTTCGCGGCGAACACGAAGAAGCTCGTCATGTAGCCCGAGGCGTCGTGCGTGCCGTGCGCGAGCACGTGCGCGAGGCCCAGGCGCGCGAGCTCGCGCGCGAGCGCCCCGCCGGCGTGCGGCCCGCGGTCGGTATCGCACAGCACCGCCTGGCAGCGGTTCTCCTCCCACAGCTTGATCAGCTGCGGGACGAGCGAGACGTCCTGCTGGAAGAGCTCGTTCAGGCGCGCGGTGTCCACCGGCGCGGTGGAGAAGCTGTCCACGCGCAGCGGAGACTGGCGGCCCTCCTGCAGCCCGCACAGCAGCACCTCGTGCGGGATCAGGCTCTGCAGCGCGCCCTGCACCCAGCTGAAGAGCTGCGGCCGCGTATGCACGCGCAGCGAGACGTCGATGTTGAGAAGCAGCGCCTCGCGCTCGCTCTCGTTGAGCCGCGCGGGGGCGCCTTCCTGGTTCGCCGCTTCCGGCGAATCGTGCGCCTCGTCGTGCGCCGGGGCCGGCATGGGCCCCCGCGGAGGACGAGGCTCGGATTGGGGGGTTACGAGTCGCATGGAGTGAAGTATGGCCGGGGAATGTGAAATGCTCGTGAAGTCGTCCGGGCTCGCGGCGTAGGAGCGGGCCGATAGTCCCGTGGAACCAGGGCCACAACGACGAGCCGTTCGCAATGAACGGATAGCGTTCTGGGCGTGATCGCCACTCAGGACACCCACCCCCGCCTCGGCCAGGGGCCGCTCGCGCCATCCGCGCTCTTCCGCATGCTGATCGAGGCGCTGGTCGCGGTCGGCGCGCTCGCCGCGTGCGCGGCCTGGTTCGGGGAGCGCTTCGACGGGCCGTACATCATCCTCGCGCTGCTCGTCTTCTCGCTCACCTTCCCCGGGCGCGTGCCGCGCGGCACGAGCGCCACGGCGATCGCGCGCGACGTGCTCTCCGGCTGGGTGCTCGCGGTCGTCCTGCTCCTCATGCTGGGATGGGCGACCCGCACCATCGGTTCCTTCGACGAGAGGGTCTTGGCGGCCTGGGTCGCGGTGACCCCGGTCGCGCTCTTCGCCGCGCACCTCGCCACGCCGATGATCCTGCCGCGCGTGCTCGCCGCCGAGGGGATGCAGCGCGTGGCGGTGATCGCCGGCGCCGGTGCGCTCGGCCGCAAGCTCGCGGAACGCATCGCCGCCACGCCCTACCTCGGGATCCGCGTGGCGGGATTCTTCGACGACCGGGACCCGCAGCGGCTCGCGGGGCTCGAGCCCGCGCGCCTGCTCGGCGGCCTCGAGCAGGTGGCCGAGTACGCGAAGAGGAGCCGCGTGGACCTGATCTACGTGACGCTTCCCATGGCCTCGCAGCCGCGCATCATGAAGCTCCTCGACGCGCTGCACGACACCACCGCGAGCGTCTACTTCACGCCCGACATCTTCATCTTCGACCTGATCCAGGGCCGCGTGGACTCGATCGGGGGCATGCCGGTGCTCGCCGTGTGCGAGACGCCCTTCTCGGGCATGAACGGCGTGGTGAAGCGCGCGAGCGACGTGGTCCTCGCCTCGCTCATCCTCGCGCTCATCGCCCCGCTCCTCCTCGCGATCGCGATCGGGGTGAAGCGCTCCTCGCCCGGCCCGGTCCTCTTCCGCCAGCGCCGCTACGGGCTCGACGGGCGCGAGATCGTGGTCTACAAGTTCCGCTCCATGACCGTGACCGAGGACGGGCCGGTCGTGAAGCAGGCGACCAAGAACGACTCGCGGGTGACGAGGTTCGGCGCGTTCCTGCGCCGCACCTCGCTCGACGAGCTGCCGCAGTTCATCAACGTGCTGCAGGGGCGCATGAGCATCGTCGGCCCCCGGCCGCACGCCGTGGCGCACAACGAGATGTACCGCAAGCTCATCAAGAGCTACATGGTGCGCCACAAGGTCCGCCCCGGGATCACCGGCTGGGCGCAGGTGAACGGCCTGCGCGGCGAGACCGACACGGTCGAGAAGATGAAGGCGCGCATCGAGTACGACCTCGACTACCTCCGCAACTGGTCCCTCGGGCTCGACCTCGCGATCATCTGGAAGACGATCTGGGTGGTGTTCCGCAAGCCCGAGACCGCCTACTGAGGAATCGTCGTGAACCTCTATCCCGTGATCCTCGCCGGCGGGTCCGGCACGCGACTGTGGCCGCTCTCGCGCGAGGCCTACCCCAAGCAGTTCCTGCCGGTCCTCGACGGCGCGACGAGCCCGTACCAGGCGACGCTCGAGCGCGCGCGCGCGATCGAGGGCGCGCGCGACCCGATCGTGGTGACCAACCGGGAGCATCGCTTCCTCGCGCTCGAGCAGGCGCGCGCGGCGCGCCGGGCGCTTCGGCACATGTACGTCGAGCCCTTCGGCCGCGGCACCGCGCCCGCCGCCGCGGTCGTCGCCTGCCGCCTCGCGGCCGAGGATCCCGACGCGGCGATGCTCGTCATGCCGTCGGACCACGACATCGCCGATGCGGGCGCGTTCGCCGCCTCGGTCGCCACCGGCCTTCGCGCCGCGGCGCACGGCCGCCTCGTCGTCTTCGGCATCGAGCCGCGCTGGGCCGAGACCGGCTACGGCTACATCGAGCGCGGCGCGCCGCTCGGGCAGGCCCGCGGCTGCCACGAGGTCGCGAGCTTCGTCGAGAAGCCCGAGCTCGAGATCGCCACGCGCCTCGCCGCCTCCGGCCGGCATTCGTGGAACAGCGGCGTGTTCCTGCTCGGCGCCGCGAGCTACCTCGCCGAGCTCGAGCGCCTCGAGCCGGAGCTCGCGCGCGCCTGCCGCGCGGCTTCCGAGGCATGCCGCGACGACGACGCGGGCTTCCGCCATCTCGACGAGACGGCGTTCGGCCTGTGCCGCGACATCTCGGTCGACCGCGCGGTGCTCGAGCGCACCGATCGCGCCGCGGTCGTGCCCGCCGCCTTCGCGTGGTCGGACATCGGCTCGTGGGACGCGCTGTGGGAACGCGGCGCGAAGGACGAGGCGCGCAACGAATGCCACGGCGACGTGCAGCTGCACGGCGTGCGCGGCAGCTACGTGCATGCGAGCCACCGGCTGGTGGTGGCGATCGGGCTCGAGGACGTGGTCGTGGTGGAGACCCCCGACGCGCTGCTCGTCGCGCGCCGCGGCGAGACGCAGCGCGTGCGCGAGGCGGTCGAGAAGCTGCGCGCGCGCGGGCGCAACGAGCATCGCATCCACCGCCGCGTGCACCGGCCGTGGGGGTGCTACGAGGACATCGACGGCGGCGAGCGCTTCCGCGTGAAGCGCATCACCGTCGAGCCCGGCCGCAAGCTCTCGCTCCAGTGGCACCACCATCGCGCGGAGCACTGGGTGGTGGTGAGCGGCACGGCGCGCGTCACGCGCGGCGCGGAGACCCTGCTCCTCACCGAGAACCAGTCGATCTACATCCCGGTGGGCGAGACGCACCGGCTCGAGAATCCCGGCAAGGTGGCGCTGCAGCTCATCGAGGTGCAGACCGGCAGCTACCTCGGCGAGGACGACATCGTGCGCGTGGACGACGAGTGGCATCGCGAGCGCGAGGCGGCGCGATGAGGCGCGTGCTTCCCGTCGCACCCGCCTTCCGCGCGCTCGCCTTCCTCGCCGTCGCGCTCGTCGCCGTGCAGCTCCTCCTGCTGCCCGAGCCCGGCTTCGCCGAGCGCATCGTGCAGGCGACCTGGGACAAGCTCGTGCACGCGTCCGTGTTCGGCGGCGTCGCGTTCCTGCTCTGGGTGGGCTTCGACGGCCGCCGCGCGGGCCTCATCTGCGCCTCGGTGCTGCTGCTGGGCGCGCTCGACGAGACGCACCAGATGTTCGTCCCGGGACGCGATCCCGACCTGCACGACCTCTATGCCGACGGCCTGGGCGCCGTCGCCGTGCTCCTGTTCCTCCAGGCGGTCACGTCGCGGCGCCCGATCGCCGCTGCGGCACCCCTCACCTGCGGAGACTAGCCATGTGCGGAATCGTGGGCGCCGTCGCGCGCCGCAATGTCGTTCCCATCCTCATCGAGGGATTGAAGCGCCTGGAGTACCGCGGATACGACTCGGCGGGGATCGCCGTCGTGAACGGGAAGCTCCACCGCGTGCGCAGCACCGGGCGCGTGGCGCAGCTCGGGCGCCTGGTGACCGAGCGGAGCCTCGCCGGCACCATCGGCATCGCGCACACGCGCTGGGCGACGCACGGCGCCCCGTCCGAGGCGAACGCGCACCCGCACGTGAGCGGCGGGGTCTCGGTGGTGCACAACGGCATCATCGAGAACCACGAGGAGATGCGCACGCGGCTCAAGGCGCGCGGCTACGCCTTCCAGTCGGAGACCGATTCCGAGGTGATCGCCCACCTGGTGCATTCCTTCCGTGCCGAAGGGCTCGGGCTCCTCGCGGCGGTCCGCAAGGCGGTCTCGCAGCTGCGCGGCGCCTACGCCATCGCCGTCATCGCCGAGGAGGACCCGAGCCGCATGGCGGTCGCGCGCATGGGCGCGCCGCTCCTGCTGGGGCTGGGCGAGAACGAGTACTTCGCCGCCTCCGACAGCTCCGCGCTCCTGCCCGTCACGCGCAGCATGATCTTCCTCGAGGAGGGGGACTGCGCCGAGGTGAGCCTCGACGGCGTGCGCATCGTGGAGGCGAAGGGCCGCTCGGTCGAGCGGCCGCT
>DATIVM010000256.1:0-5642 GCA_035465975.1 Usitatibacter sp. | reverse complement strand
GAGCAGCACGGTGCCGAGCGAGTAAGGCGCCGCGACCAGGTTGTAGAGCGCATGCAGCAGCGTGCCCGGCCACAAGCTGCGGTACTTGAGATAGACGAGCGAGAGGAACACGCCGGCGATCGTCGCAAACACCCCGTACTGGAGATGAACTGCGCCGAAGGCGAGTGCCGAAAGGAGCACCCCGGGCCAGAGACCCCAGCGGCGCTGCCACAGGTTCTGCAGGTAGCCGCGGAAGACCAGCTCCTCGATGAACGGCGCGAAGAGTCCCGCGTTCAACGACCAGAGCAGCAGGAAAGTGGCGCCGACCGAGGGCGCATGCTCCAACGCAAGCACGGTGAGCAGCGCCGGGTGCCATTGAAGGAGCGGGAACAGGACGAGCATGCGGTGGGCGCCGTATCCCCACGCGATCATGAGCGCGAGGAACACGAGCGCATCTCGGGCCGAGAGCGGTACGCGAGCCGGCGAGTACAGGGTCGGGAGCGAGCGGCGAAGCTGCGGAATCGCAAGCGCGAGCATCGCGCCGAACAGAGCCGCGAGGCCGTGGATCACGAGCTCTTCCCATGCGAACCGGATCGCGGGATCGATCGACCGGCCCCAGGTGACGCCGAGCATGCTGGTCGCGAGATACATCAGGCCGAAAAGGAACACCACGTGCCGCGGTGCGAGCGCGGGATCGGCGAGGGGAGCGGGAATTTCCTCACTGCGCGCCATGGCGAACGGATGCGCAAAGGGCTGGGGCCGGAGCCCCAGCCTTGCGGGCCGTTACTTCGTGGAATTGGCGACCGTCTCGATCACGTGCGAGGTGAGCGAGACCGCTCCGTCGTAGATCGCGATCATCGCGTCGCCGGCCGTCGCTCCCGAGCTGGAGATGGTGACGCCACCGCTTCCGACCGTGGCAGTCGAGGTGCAGTCGCCGCCGCCGCCGACCTGCGCCGCCTGCTCGACCGGCAGCTCCTCGCCGGATTTGGTGATGGGAGTTTCCTTCGCTTCCATGGTGTGCTCCTTTGCGCGATGTCGAATCAGAGCTTCTCGGGGCTGCCCGTCGGGTCCACGCCCGGCGACGGATACTGCGGGTACCCGGGCACCGGGTAGGTGGGCGTGATGATGGGCCCGTCGGGGAGGGTCGTGCCGTAGCTCCCCCCGCCGATCTCGGGCGTGTCCTTGCGTTCCAACTCCTTCATGACTGCTCTCCTTCGATGAAGCCGGTTGCTGGATGCGATGCCTCCCGGGCAAGCAACCTGAGGCCCGGAATGCGCGATCGGGAACGGCCGGAACGGGACGTCGCCCGTCGTGCGAGGATTCACGCGGCCCCGGAGGCGCGCGGCTCGCCTTCCGCGAGGTGCGCGTAATCGACCGGCGCGGCGGCCGCCTCGGCCGGCGCGCGATACGTGACTTCGTCGAGCGCCGCCGCGGCGGGCACGCCGCCCGCGATGCGCAACACTTCCTCGAGGCTCAGCTCCTTCACGCGGACCTCCCTGTGTGGGTCGCCTTCGAACCGGCGATGGGCCGATGTCCCGTCCCGGCCGTGGGGCGAATCCTAGGCGCGGGCCGCGCGCGCGGCGCGCGAGAATCGCGATCGGTTCGCGCGCGATTTCCCGGCCCGCGCCGGCGCCGCGCGGCTATCGTTCCCGCTTTGCGCCGAAGTCCGCTTCGCATGGAGAACGCCGTCCCCGCCCCGCGCCGCTATCGCCTCGCGCTGCACCGCGCGAGGGGCGGCTACGTCGGCATGGTGGTGGACCTTCCCGGCTGCGCCGCGCGCGGCGCTTCCGAGGTCGAGGCGATCGAACGCGCCCGCGCGGCGATCCGCGCCTACCTCGAGGCGCTCGACGCCCTCGCCGCCGGCGGCGCCCTCGTGGAGCTCGAGATCGCGCCCTGACCTCGCCGCTTGCGCCGCGTCAGGCGCGATGCCGCGAGGTTGTGTACCCTAAGGCTCTGGCTTCCAATCCCCTCGAAACGGTCTTGCCGCCCCTCCGGCGGCAGAGAGGAGCTATCGACGTGGCGAGATATTCCACCGAGAACATCCACACCGTGGCGCTCGTCGGCCACGGCGGGGCCGGAAAGACGACGCTGGCCGAGGCCCTGCTGTGGAAAGCCGGAGCGATCGGTGCGATGGGATCGACGGAGCGCGGCAGCACCGTCTGCGATTTCGATCCCCTCGAGAAGCAGTACGGCCATTCGTTGAGCTCGGCGTTGGTAAATTTTCCCTACAAGGGAATCCATGTGCACCTCGTCGACACGCCCGGCATGCCGGACTTCGCGGGGCAGTCGATCGCGGCGCTCGCGGCCGTCGATCTCGCGGTCATCGTCGTCAACGCGCAGACGGGCATCGAGCTCAACACCACGCGCATGATGCGCGCGGCCGCGCGGCGCAAGCTCGACCGCATGATCCTCATCAACAAGATCGACGCGGAGAACGTGGACCTCCCGGCGCTCCTCGCGCGCATCCAGGACGTCTTCGGCAAGGAGTGCCTGCCGATCAACCTGCCGGCGCACGGCGGCAAGGACGTCGTCGACTGCTTCTTCAATCCCGACGGCGACGCGGATTTCTCCTCGGTGAAGGCGGCGCACGCGGCGCTCGTCGACCAGGTGGTCGAGGTGGACGAGGACCTGATGGCGCTCTACCTCGAGCAGGGCGAGGAGCTGCAGCCCGAGCAGCTGCACGCGCCCTTCGAGAAGGCGCTGCGCGACGGGCACCTCATTCCCGTCTGCTTCGCCTCGGCGCGAACCGGGGCGGGCGTGGCGGAGTTCCTCGAGGTCCTCGCGCGCCTCGCGCCCAACGCGACCGAGGGCAATCCCCCGCAGTTCGTGCGCTCCGCGACCAGCGAGGGCGAGGAGTTCCACTCGGAGCCCGATGCCTCGAAGCACGTCCTCGCGAACGTCTTCAAGATCGTCATCGATCCCTACGTCGGCAAGGTGGCCGTCTTCCGCGTGCACCAGGGCACGGTGCGCAAGGACACGCAGCTCTACATCGGCGACGGCAAGAAGCCCTTCAAGGCGGGACACCTGTTCCAGCTCCAGGGCAAGGAGTACGTGGAGGTGGACGAGCTCGTGCCCGGCGACCTCGGCGCGGTCGCGAAGGTGGAGGAGATCGAGTTCAATTCCGTGCTCCACGACTCGCACGACGAGGACTACATCCGGCTGCGCTCGCTCGAGTTCCCCACGCCGATGCACTCCATCGCCGTCGAGCCCAAGAAGAAGGGCGACGAGCAGCGGCTCTTCGACGTGCTGCACAAGCTCGAGGTGGAGGACCCGTGCCTGTGGATCGAGCGCCATCCGACCACCCACGAGACGGTGATCCGCGGGCTCGGCGACCTGCACATGCGCACCAAGCTCGAGAAGATGCAGCAGCAGCACAAGCTCGACGTGACGGTGAAGCCGCCGAAGATCCCGTACCGCGAGACGATCACGAAGAAGGCCGAGGGCCATTGCCGGCACAAGAAGCAGACCGGCGGCGCGGGCCAGTTCGGCGAGGTGTTCCTCAAGGTGGAGCCGCTCGCGCGCGGCGCGGGCTTCGAGTTCGTGGACCAGGTGAAGGGCGGCGTGATCCCGTCGGTGTTCATCCCGGCCGTGGAGAAGGGCGTGCGCCAGGCGCTCGACCACGGCGTGATCGCGGGCTATCCGGTGGAGGACGTCCGCGTGATCGTCTACGACGGGAAGAGCCACCCCGTGGACTCGAAGGAGATCGCGTTCGTCACCGCCGGCCGCAAGGGCGTGATCGACGCGATCCTCAAGGCGACGCCGATCCTGCTCGAGCCCATCGTGACGATCGAGATCACCGCGCCGGACCGGTTCGTGGGCGATCTCACCTCGGACCTCTCGGGCAAGCGCGGGCAGGTGACGGGGACCGAATCGACCGGCGGCGACCTCATGGCGATCAAGGGCATGGTCCCCCTCTCGGAGATCTCCGACTACCAGTCGCGCCTGCGCTCGGTCACCGGCGGGCAGGGCGCGTACACCCTCGAGTTCAGCCACTACGCGCCGGTTCCGCCGCAGTTGCAGCAGCAGCTCGTCTCGCAATTCAAGCTGGAGCGCGAGGAGGACTGACTGCAAATTCGGTGCCGCCGCGGAAATGCCGGCCCGACGCGGCGCATTTCCGGTTGACTTCGCCGAGGCTCCGGCGCATTTTGGCGCCGTAGCATCCGCAAGCCCCACTCCTGTGAACGCGGCGCGAAGAGGGTCCGATGATCGTCATTCGAGACCAGCAGCTGAGGCTTTTGGTGCTCGCGCAGCTCATCCGCGAGCTGCAGCGCGGCGCCGAAGAGAAGGTCCCGCCCCCCGACGGCTTCACCGAGCGGCAGGTGGAGGAGCTGCGCTCGCTCAGCACCGCGGAGCTCGTGAAGCTCTCCGAGATGCCCGAGCCGCGCGTGGCGGTGCAGATCGACGCGGGCTCCCTCGAGCACGGGCTGCGGCAGGTGGACTACCTCAACAAGCGCTCGCGCCAGCTCGAGCACTTCATCCGCCACGGCGCGACCTCCAACATGCTGAGCAAGCTCTTCCGCATCTCGTCGGCGGACGTCACGCTCAAGCGGCGGCTCTTCGCCGGGACCAGCTCGAACCTGCGCCGGCCCGCGATGCCGCCGCACGCGGTGCGCGAGAAGATCCAGGGCCGCTGGTACGAGATCCGCAAGGGCAAGGAGCGCGAGCCCGTGCGCGCCGAGGACTACGAGCTCCTGCACGCCGATTTCGCGCAGCACACATACGCGACGCTATGGGCGGTGGTGCACGAGTTCGACGAGGAATAGTGGAGGAGGAGGAGAAGGCAAGAAGAAGCGAAGCGGGGCGGCCAGGGCCGCCCCGCTTCGCTTGAGGCACGAAAAAGGGGTCAGCCCCCTTTTCCCAACGCTTCAGATGTGCTGCCCGATCTCGCGCTGGATGAACTCGTGGAAGTGGACCATCCCGTCCTCGAGCGGCGCCTGGTAGGGACCGTGCTCCTCGCGGCCTTCCTCGAGGAGCGCGCGGCGGCCTTCGGTCATGCGCATGCAGATCTCCTCGTCCTCGACCGCGGTCTCGTGATAGGCCTTCTGCTGCGCCTCGGTGAACTCGGGCTCGAAGAGCGCGATCTCCTCGGGGTAGTAGAACTCCACCACGTTCGTGCACTTGTCCGCGCCGCGCGGCTGGAGCGACGAGATCACGAGCACGTGCGGGTACCACTCGACCATCACGTTCGGGTAGTACGTGAGCCAGATCGCGCCGTGGGCCGGCGGCTCGCCGTTGCGGTACTTGAGCACCTGCTCGTGCCACATCCGGTACACGTCCGAGCCGGGCTTGCCGAGCGCCTGGTTCACGCCCACCGTCTGCACGCTGTGCCAGTCGCCGTACTCCCAGCGCAGGTCGTCGCAGGTGACGAAGTGGCCCAGGCCCGGGTGGAACGGCGCCACGTGGTAGTCCTCGAGGTAGACCTCGATGAACGACTTCCAGTTGTACTTGCACTCGTGCAGCTCGACCTTGTCGAGCACGAAGCCCGAGAAGTCGAAGTCGCCGGTGTCGAGGCCGGCGAGGTCCTGCGCGACGTCGCGGGGGCCGTCGAACAGCATGCCGTTCCAGCTGCGGATCGGCGTGCGGCCGAGGTTCAGGCACGGCTTGTCGGCGAAGTGCGGCGCGCCGAGGAGCTCGCCCTTGAGGTCGTAGGTCCAGCGGTGGAT
>DATIVM010000255.1:0-7164 GCA_035465975.1 Usitatibacter sp. | reverse complement strand
CCGCCCCACGAGAACACCAGCCCCGACGCGCATCCCATGCCGATCATCTGGTCGTAGAGGATGTCGGGGGTCATGCGCACCAGCGTGAGGTCCTTGCGGCCCTGCCGGATCAGCTCATGCCCGGCCGCGAACGGGATGAGGTGCGTGAAGCCTTCGAGGGCGACGGTCTGGCCGTCCTTCACGAAGCGGCCGACCGCCTCGGCGAGCGGCATGATGGGGGTCGTCATCGGGTTTTCTTCGATGTGGAACGGCGTTCCTGCTGCAATTCGCGATGTTAGACTCTCCGGCAACAAAAATCGACTCGCGCGAGGAGGAGAAGAAGATGGACGATGCCAAGAAGCCCGGCGTGGACCGCCGCTCGTTCCTGAAATCCGCGGTGGCCGGCGCCGGCGCGACGGCCGCGGCGCCGCTGGTGGTCGCCGCGGCGGAAACGGCCAAGGGTGGCAAGGAAGCGAAGGCGCACGACAAGGAAGGCAAGGGCGGCGGGAGCGGCGTGGAGATCGTCGAGCGCCCCGGCTCGGACTTCATGGTCGATGCCATCAAGTCGCTCGGCCTCGAGTACATGTCGCTCAATCCCGGCTCGAGCTTCCGCAGCCTGCACGAGTCGCTCGTCAACTACGGCGGCAACAAGGCGCCGGAGCTCATCACCTGCATGCACGAGGAAGCCGCGGTCGCCATGGCGCACGGCTACTCGAAGGCCGCCGGGAAGCCCATGGGTGTGGCGGTGCACGGCACGGTGGGCCTGCAGCACGCGACCATGGCGATCTACAACGCGTGGGTCGATCGCGTGCCCATCGTGATGTTCGCGGGCAACGGACTCGACATCACCAAGCGCCGCCCCGGCACCGAATGGAACCACTCGGTGCAGGATCCGGCGCTCATCGCGCGCGACTTCCTCAAGTGGGACGACTATCCGATGTCGCTGCAGCACTTCGCCGAATCGACGGTGCGCGCGTACAAGATCGCGACCACGCCGCCCATGGAGCCGGTGCTCGTCACCGCGGACATCGACCTGCAGGAGGAGCCGGTCCGCGACGGCAAGCTCTCGATTCCCAGGCTCGCCCATTCGATCCCGGCGCAGGGCGAGCGCGGGGCGCTGGCGGAGGCGGCGAAGTGGCTGGTGGAGGCGCGCAACCCCGTGATCATCGCGGACCGCTGCGCCCGGACCCCGGACGGCGTGAGGCACCTGGTCGAGCTCGCCGAGGCGCTGCAGGCCCCGGTGGTGGACCTGGGCGGCCGCATGAATTTCCCGAATACCCATCCCTTGTGCCAGACGACGAAGCGCGGCCTCATGAAGGAAGCCGACGTCGTGCTGCTCCTCGAGGTGGTGAACGCATTCGGGCAGTTCAACGCCATCGCCGATCCGTCGAAGAAGCTCACCCACTTCGCCAACAAGGACGCGCGCGTCATCAACATCTCGATGCAGGACGTGTTCCTGCACTCCAACTACCAGGACTTCCAGCGCTACTGGCCGGCGGACCTCGCGATCAACGGCGACGCCGAGGCGAGCCTTCCCGCCCTCACCGAGGAAGTGCGCCGGCTCCTCACCGACGATCGCAAGCGCGCCTTCGCCGAGCGCGGCGCGAAGCTCAAGGAAGCGCACGCGAAGTCGCGCAAGCACGCGCTGGAGGCGGCCGCGGTGGGATGGGACGCGAGCCCGATCTCCACGGCGCGCATGGCGATGGAGCTCTACGCGATCATCCGGAACGAGCCGTGGTGCCTCGCCGTGAGCGACCGGCTGAAGGCGCCGCGGGCGCTGTGGGCCATCACCGAGCATCACCAGGCGCTCGGCGGGGCCGGGGCGCAGGGCGTGGGCTACTGCGCGCCGGGCTCGCTCGGCGTCGCGCTCGCGAACAAGACGCGCGGCCGCTTCACGGTGACGTTCCAGCCCGACGGCGACCTCAACTACTCGCCCGGCGTGCTGTGGACCGCGGCGCATCACAAGATCCCGATCCTCTACGTGATGTTCAACAACCGCGCGTACCTGCACGAGACCATGCACATCCAGCGCATGGCGGGCATGCACAACCGCGACGTGTCGCGCTCGCACATCGGCACGACGATCGACAACCCGTTCGTCGACTACGCGAAGCTCGCGCAGGCCTACGGCGTGTGGGGCGAGGGGCCGGTCACGGATCCGGCGCAGCTCGCGGCCGTGTTCCGGCGCGCGGTGGACGTCGTGAAGTCCGGCCAGCCGGCGCTGGTGGACGTGGTCTGCCAGGGCGCCTAGCGCAGCAGCGGGATCGCGCTCGCCTTGGGACCGGCCGGGATCGATCCCACGTAGGCGTAGATGTTGGCGAGGTCCGCGTCGCTCAGGTATTTCGGGCTGTAGCGCGGCATGGAGCTTCGCGGTTGCCGCACCTGGTGCGCGAACGCTTCCCAGGCGAGCGGCTGCGGGGCGAGACGCGGGCCGTAGGGCTCGCCGTGGCCGACGGTGCCGTGGCAGGTGTAGCACCCCTCGTTCATGAACATCACCTTGCCGCGCGCCGCGTCGCCCGAGGGCGACTGGGCGAAGGCGGCGAGCGACACGCCCGCGATCAGGGCCGCGAGGGCCGCGCTGCTCGTACTCGTTCTCATGCTTCCTCCTTTTCTTGTTGGATGGCGAGCCGGCGCGCCGCGATGCGCGATGCGCCTCCTTGCCGCTCGGCGAGCGAGAGGAACCCGCCCGCGAGCAGGAACGCGCCGTTCGCCCAGAATACCGGCAGCAGCCCGAAGACGGAACCGAGCCCCCCGAAGACCACCGGCACCGCGATCTGGGTGAGCTTGTTCACCGTGATGCGCAGGCCCAGCGCCTCGCCGGAGCGTCCGCGCGGCGCATGGTTGTACGTGAGCAGGATCGTGAGCGGCTGCGCGCAGCCCAGGCCGATGCCGAGCAGGAAGGCGGCCACCGCGAGCAGGACCGCGTGCGAGACCATGGGCACGAGGAGGTAGGTCGCGCCCGCCATGAAGAGCGAGGCCGTGAGCACGCCCAGCTCGCCGAGGCGCCGCGACGCCCGGTGCATCCCGAGCCGCACGATGAACGCGGCGACCGCGTAGCTCGACATCACCAGGCCGATCGCCGAGGCGGTGAGGCCGATGGCGCGCCCGTAGACCGGGAAGTAGAACGTGAAGAGCTCGATGCCGGTGAGCGTCACGCCGCTCATGAGGAGCGTGCGGCGCAGCGCCGGGATGCGGAAGAGCGCGAGCGATCCGCCCGAGGCTTCCTCGTGCGCGGGGCGCGCGCGCGCCGGGACGATCGAGGGCCGCAGCAGGAGGATCACCGCGGGCGCGGCGCAGATCGCGGCGAGCAGCACGTAGGTGCGGCCGTAGCCCCAGCCGTCGATGGAGAAGCCGGTGATCGAGGGGCCGAAGAACGCCGAGAGCGATTGCCCGAGCGAGAACGTCGCGAAGTTGCGCGTGCGCGCCTCGCCCTCGCCGAACGCGCCGATGAGGTTGTGCACCGACACGTGGAAGAAGATCTGCCCGAGGCCCACGCACGCCGCGCTCGCGACGAGCCCCGGGATGCCGGGCCACGCGAGCGGGATCGCGATGCCGGCGCACATCACGAGCGCGCCGCCGATCATGGGCGGGCGCATGCCGATGCGGTCCGAGGCCTTGCCGGCGTACACGGCGAGGAGCAACGGGAACACCGGGAACATCGCGCCGATGAGCCCGACCTCGAAGGAGCTCGCGCCCTGAGCGAGCGCGGCGAGCGACACCTGCATCTTCGCGCCGCGCAGGGCGATGCCCTGGAGGAAGGAGAGCAGGCAGGCGAGGTAGATCGCCACGGCGTGTTTCTGTATGCAGGAACGATGTTCCGGGAAGTGCGACGAGTATACTGGACGCTTCCTTCGCGCCCATCGCAATTCCGCGTTCCATGGCAGTCGGTCGCAACGATCCGTGCCCCTGCGGCAGCGGCCGGAAATACAAGGCGTGCCACGGTGCGGTGGTGCCCATCGCGGCGGCGCGCGGGCGCAAGTGCGGCGAGTGCACCGCCTGCTGCGACGGCTGGGTCGTCGGCACGATCGAAGGCCACGAGATGCGTCCCGGCGTCCCGTGCTTCTTCCGCGGCGAGCACCGCTGCACCATCTACGAGCGCCGGCCGCAGCATCCCTGCCGCGAGTTCGTGTGCGGCTGGCTGCAGGAGGGAAGCCCCTTCCCCGAGGAGTTCCGTCCCGATCGCCTCGGCGTGATGGTGATCCCGATGCGCTGGCGCGGGCGCCCCGCCTACGTGCTGCGCTCCGCGGGACGCGATCCCGACGAGGAGCTCGTCGCGTGGATGCGCGACTTCAGCTTGCGCACCGGACGGCCGTTCTTCTACGAGCAGGAAGGCGAGCGCTACGGGTTCGGCCCGCCCGAGTTCCAGCAGGAGATGAGCGAGCGCATCGCGCGCGGCGAGGCGCTCTGGTGAGCGCGGAGGCGCCGCTTCCGCTGCTCGTGGTGGCGGGGTCGCCCGGCGCGGGCAAGACCTCGCTCCTCGCGCGCTGGATGGCGGATCCCGACGCCGTCGCGACCGCCGTGCTGGTGAACGAGCCCACCGGGATCGCCATCGATGCCCATCTCGTCGGCGGGCACGCGGGTGCCGCGCGGGCGTTCACGGGAGGCTGCGCGTGCTGTGACATGCGCGAGGAGCTTCCGGCGGCCCTCGAGTCCCTGGCGGGCGCGCGCCGCGGCGCCGCGCGCTTCGAGCGCGTGTGGATGGAGCTTTCGGGCTTCGCCCATCCCGCGCCGGTGCTCGCGTCGCTCGAGGACGCGCGCATCCGGGAGCGCTTTCCGCTGCACGGCTTCGCGACCATCGTCGACGCGCTCGCCGGGTTGCGCGAGCTGGAAGATGCCGGCGCGCGCGCGCGCGTGGCCGCCGCCGACGTGCTGGTGATCGCGAAGACCGATCTCGTGCCGGCCGGGGAGGTGGATCGACTCGTCGCGGCGCTCGCGCGCGTCAATCCCGACGCGGAGATCCTGCGGCCGCACGCGGGCGCCGCGGATTCCCGCGAGGTGTGGGATGCGGCGCGCTCGGCGCCGGGCCGCGAGCTGCGGCGTCTCGAGGCCGCGGTGGACGCCGGATACGCCCACGAGAGAATCGGCGCATTCGCGCTGCGGCTCCCGGCGCCCGTCGAGCTCTCCGGGTTCTGCCTGCGCCTCGCCGGCTTCCTCTACGAGCACCGCGAGCGCGTGCTGCGCGTGAAGGGGCTCGTCGCCGTGCAGGGGCGGCGCGGGCCGGCGGTGATCCAGGCGGTCGGCGCCGCGCTCCATCCGGTGCGCACGCTGCGCGACTGGCCGGCGGGCGCCGCGCACGGCGCGCTGGTCGTGATCGCGCGCGGCCTCGACGAAGCGACGATTCGCGCCGCTCTCACTTGACCGCGGCGCGCCTTGCGCCGTAAATAGGTTCCGTGTCGTATCCATGAACGGCGTTCCGCATCGCGGAAAGCGACGCGGCAACGTTTCCCTTCGAGAGGCGATCCATGCCGGAAACCATTTCCATGACCGTCAACGGCCGCGCGGAGGCCATCACCGCGGAGCCGCAGACGCCGCTGCTGTACGTGCTGAGGAACGACCTGGGGCTCGCGGGACCGAAGTTCGGCTGCGGTCTCGGCCAGTGCGGCGCGTGCACCGTCCACATGGACGGTGTCGCGATCCGCTCGTGCGCGACGCCGGTCGCCTCCGCGCGCGGCACGCGCATCACGACGCTCGAAGGCCTGAAGCAGGGCGGCGCCTTGCACGCGGTCCAGCAGGCGTTCGTCGACGAGCAGGCGGCGCAGTGTGGCTACTGCATCAACGGCTGGATCATGACCGCGGCGGCGCTCCTCGAGGCGAACCCGAACGCGACCGAGGACGACATCCGGCGCGGCCTCTCGGGCCTCAAGTGCCGCTGCGGAACCCACATGGCGATCCTGCGCGCGGTGAAGCTCGCCGCCTCGCGCATGGCCGCGCAGAGGAGGGCCTGACCATGGGCGATTTCCTCGTCACGCAACGCGGCCTCACGCGCCGCGATTTCCTGAAGGGCGGCGGCGCGCTCGTCGTGTCGTTCGCGATCCCCGGCTGCGCGAGCGTCGCGACCTCCGGATCCGGATTGCCCGAGCCGGGCGCCGCATGGCCCGCGAAGGTCGATCCTTCGCAGCTCGATTCGTGGCTCGCCGTCGCCTCCGACGGCAGCGTCACCGCGTCGGTCGGCAAGATCGAGGCGGGCATGGGCATCGGCACCTCGTTCGCGCAGATCGTCGCCGAGGAGCTGGACGTGCCGCTCGAGCGCGTCACCATCGTGATGGGCGATACCGCGACCACCGTGGACCAGCGCGGCACCGGCGGCTCGAACGGCATCTGGAAGGGCGGCGTCGAGCTGCGAAACGCCGCCGCGCAGGGCCGCGCGACGCTGCTGGCACTCGCCTCCCGGCGCCTGGGTGTGCCGGTCGAAGGGCTGCGCGTGCAGGACGGCGTGGTGTTCGCCGCGGCCGATCCGTCGAAGCGCGCGAGCTACGGCGAGCTCGTCGGCGACCGCCGCTTCGACGTGAAGGTGGCGCGGAAGCCGCGCCTCAAGGATCCGCGCGAGTACCGCATCGCGGGCCGTCCCGTCGCCCGGTTCGACATTCCCCCCAAGGTCGACGCGACCTATCTCTACGTGGCCGACGTGCGCGTGCCGGGCATGCTGCACGCGCGCATGATCCGCCCGCCGCAGGCGCACGCGAAGATCGTGCGGGTGGCCGACGGCGCCGGCCTGCCGGGGCTGGTGCGCATCGTGCGCAACGGCGATTTCCTCGGCGTCGTCTGCGAGCGCGAGGAGCAGGCGATCGAGGCCGCGCGGCGGCTGGAGGTCGAGTGGTCGACTCCCGCGCCCCTCTATTGGGAGAGCTACGACGCGCTCTACGATGCGCTGCGCGAGGGCCGGCCCTATTCGACGAAGAAGAAGGACGTGCACGGCGACGTGGAGGCGGCGCTCGCGCAGGCGGCGCGTCGCATCGAGGCGCGCTACGAGTTTCCGTTCCAGTCGCATGCCTCGATGGGACCCGGATGCGCGGTCGCCGACGTGCGCAACGGCGGCGCGGTGGTCTGGGCGGGCGGCCAGAAGCCCTATCCGTTGCGCCACGCGATCGCCGGCATGCTCGGCCTGCCCCTCGAGAAGGTGCGTGTCGTCTGGCGCCCGGGCCCGGGCTCCTACGGGATGAACGACGCCGACGATTGCGCCGTCGA
>DATIVM010000254.1:0-6299 GCA_035465975.1 Usitatibacter sp. | reverse complement strand
CACGCCCGCCGCGCCGCCGCCCACCACGCTCACCGAGCCGATGCCGCCCTCGCGCGCGCGCACCAGCACGTCGCTCCAGCCGCGCACCGCCTTCTCGAGCGGGCGCATCACGACCGCGTGCTGCTCCACGCCGCGCACGTCCCGGCCGTAGGGCTCGGTCCCCACGTCGAGCGAGAGCACGTCGTAGGGATACGCCGAGCCGTTGTCGCACACCACGGCGCGGTCGCTCGTGTCGATGCGGATCGCCGTCGCCGGGACCAGCGTCGCGTTGGCGCGATCGCCGAGCGCGCGCAGGTCGATGCTGCACTGGTCGATCTCGTAGTGGCCGGCGAAGAATCCCGGGACCATGCCCGAGTAGGTGAGCCAGGGATAGGGCGTGACGAGCGTCACCGCCCAGCGCACGTCGCCGCGCTCGGCGAGGTCGCGCAGCACCTCGATGTGCGCGTGGCCGCCGCCGACGAGCACGAGGCGCTTCACGCGCCGCCCTCCACGAGGCGCAGGTCCCCGAACCACGCGGTCACCGCCTCGCCGGTCTGGTCCGTGTCGTTGCCCACGGCGATGCCGGAGATGTCGTGCAGCGGGGCCTCGGCCCCGAAGGCCGCGCGGTAGTCGGCGACGAGGTCGCGGCGCTCCTCGGTCCAGGTTCCCGCCCGCGCCGTGCCGCTTTCCAGGACCACCATGCGCACGCGATCCGTGTACGGGCTCCACGCCGCGGTCCCCGACGGATGGCGGTTGTCCCAGACGTAGCAGATGGCCGCACCGGGAAGCTGGGCGCCGTAGAGGAGGCGCGCGAGCGCGAGCCGCACGCGCGCGCCGAGCGGAAGCTCCCGCGCGGGCACGTCGAAGAACACGTACACGCGCGCCGCGAAATCGTCGCCGCCCCGGGACGCGAGGTCCGCCTTCTCCACGACGCGGTCCACCTTCCAGCGCCAGGCGAGGATCGGCCGGCGCGCCGGGTCCACGCGCAACGCGAAGGCGGCGGCGCCCGCCTCGCCTTCCGAGCTCACGCGGAGCACCGTCGTGCCGGCCTCGGCGACGAGCGAGAAGCGCGGCGCCTTCGCGCGGGGCGGCACCAGCTCGCTCCACCCCGGCGGCAACCGGTCGGCGGGCGCCTGCGAGGAAAAGGCCGGAACCGAGCCGGCGTCGGCCGCGAGGGCGATGGGCGCCGCGAGCGAGAGCGCGAGCAGCGCGGCCCTCAAGAGAGCACCTCGTCGAGGAGGCCCTCGCGCTGCAGGCGCGCGTAGTCCTCCGGGCGGTCCACGTCCCAGAGCGGCGCGAGCTCCATCCACCGGGCGCCGGCCCGCGCGAGGCGCTCGCGCGTCTGCGCCATCACCGCGGCGCCGCCCCACGCGATCTCCTCGAAGATGCCCTTCACGGGCCGTGCGAGGCCGACCAGCACGTAGCCGCCGTCTTCCGCGGGGACGAGCACCGCGTCGTGGTCGCGCAACGCGGCGGCGGCGGAATGCAGGTGGCGTGCCGTGAGCGCCGGGCAATCGGCGCCGATCACGACCAGCGCACCGCCCTCGGCCCAGGCGCGCTCGAACGCAACGCGCATGCGCTCGCCCAGGTCCGCGCCCTGCTGCGCCTCGAGCCGCACGGCGAACTCGGCGGCGCAGCGCTCGAAGAACGAATGGCTCGCATCGGGCTGGCACCACAGCGTCACGGGGCCGATGCGCGCGTGCCGGGCCGTGGAGAGCGCGTGGCGCACGAGCCCCGCGTGCAGGCTCGCCGCGGCGTCGGGCCCCAGCACGCCGGCGAGCCGCGTCTTCACCGCGCCGGGCACGGGCGCCTTGGCGAACACCGCGACGGCGGCCTCAGGCCGAGCGCCGTCCGTGCTCATACAGGCGCGCGAGGCGCTGGGGGTCGACGCCGAGGGCGTAGGCGAGGCGCAGGCGCCACATGAGCGCGATCGTCGCGAGCACGCCGTGGCGCTCCCAGCGCCGGCCCGAGGTCGCGACACGCTCGCGCAGGCACGCGGGCCGCGAGGCGCGCTTGAGCGCCGCGCAGAGCGCGAGGTCCTCCATGAGCGGGATCGCGGGGAAGCCCCCGGCGCGCTCGAAGGCCTCGCGCCGCACGAACATCGCCTGGTCGCCGGTCGCGATGCCGGTGAGCCGCGAGCGCAGGTTCATCGCGAACGCGACCAGCGCGAGGAGCGGCGAGCGGCCCTCGATGCGCACGTCGAAGCGGCCCCACGCGCGGCGCCCGTCGGCGAGCGCGCCCTCGATCGCCTCGAGCGCGCCCTGCGGGAGGCGGGTGTCGGCATGCAGGAAGAGGAGGATCGCGCCGCGGCTCTCGCGCGCCCCGGCGTTCATCTGCGAGGCGCGCCCGCGCGGGGCGGCGAGCACGCGGTCGCAGAGCGGCGCGGCGATCTCGCGCGTCGCGTCGCGGCTGCCGCCGTCGACCACCAGCACCTCGGCGCCGCGCGCGCGCAGCGGCGCGAGTGCGGCGAGCGTCGCGCCGATCGCGTGCGCCTCGTCGAGGGCGGGAACGATGATCGAGAGCGGGGACATGGGTCGATTGTAACGTCGGCCCATCCCGCTCAACGCTCGAGGTCGTTGAGCGACCAGTCGTAGTCGAGGAACGCGACGTCGGCGCGCTGCGCGCGGATCGCCGCGCGGTCCTCGGGTCGATCGGCGAGCAGGTCCGCGTAGCGGGCGAGCGTCGCCTTCACCGAGCCGTAGCCGTGCCAGCCATGCTCGAAGTCCTTGCCGTACCAGTCGAAGATCTTCGACACCTCGAGCCGGCGCGATTGCGGGTCGTAGCGGTTGCGGCGCCGGTCCGAGAGGAAGCGGCGCATCGCGTCCTCGAGCTGCGCATCGAGCGTGTCGGCCAGGAACGGTTCCTTGCGCAGCATCGGGCAACCCACCGAGGCGCACACCACCGCGACGTGCACGCGCGGCTCGTCGTACGCGCCTTCCTTGCGCAGCATTCCGTGCTCGATGCCGTCCAGGTTCATCGGCTCCCCGAAGAGCGTGAAGAAGCGGTCCTTCCAGGGATTGCCGAAGAAGGTCCCGAAATCGCGGATGGAGCGGATGTCCGGATAGCGGGTGAGGATCTTCTCGATGGTGAACGCGTTGTAGGCGTTGATGAGGAAGGCCTCCTGCTGCGGTTTGGTCCACGCGTCGAAGTCGGCGCGCGGCACCTTCTCGAAATCCGCCAGGACCGCCTTGAGCTGCGCGTGGTCGCGGGCCATCCCGGCGTAATCGACGCGCGAGGCGTGGCCGTCCTCGATGTAGCGCACGTGTTTCGCGAGGAGCGCGCCCCAGGCGCCATAGGCGTGGTCGAACGCCGCGGCGGGGAGCGCCGCGCACAGCGCGAGGACCGCGAGGAGCGCGCGCCTCATTCGGCCGTCGGCGACGCGTCGCCGTGCGCGGAGCTGCGGTCGGAAAGCGCGGCGAGCGAGGCGAGCACGGAGCCGAGCCCCGCCTCGCCGCGCATCCAGGCGTTGTAGCGTTCGGCGACCCGCATCTGCCCGCGCGTCACCTGCCGGCGCCGCCACGCGCCCGCCGCGTACTTGTTCGCTTCCGCCACGGTCGGGTAGGGATGGATCGTGCCGAGGATGCCCTTCAGCCCCACGCCGTGGCGCATCGCCGCGACGAGCTCCGCGAGGATCTCGCCGGCGTGCTCGCCCGCGATCGTGGCGCCGAGGATGCGATCGCCGCCGGGGCGCGTGAGCACCTTCACCATGCCGCGCGCCTCGCCGTCGGCGATCGCGCGGTCGAGCTCCGCGAGGTCGAACACCGTCGCCTCGTACGGGATGTTGCGCTCCTTCGCCTCGCTCTCGTTCAGCCCGACGCGCGCCACCTCGGGATCGGTGAAGGTGACCCAGGGCACGACCGAGTAGTCGACGCGGAACCTGCGGAAGCGGCCGAAGAGCGCGTTCACGGCGCAGTACCACGCCATGTGCGAGGCGGTGTGGGTGAACTGGTAGGGACCGGCGACGTCGCCGCACGCGTAGATGTTCGGATAGATCGTGGCGAGGTGCTCGTCCACTTCCACGGTCTTCTGCTTCGTGACCGGGATGCCGAGCTCTTCGAGCCCGTAGCCGTGCGTGTTCGCGACGCGGCCCACGGCGCACAGGATCTCGTCGCAGGCGATGCGCACCTCGCGCCCGTCCTGCTCCGCGACCACCAGCTTTTCGCCGCCGTCGACGCGCACCTCCTTCGCCCGGTGGCCCGTGAGGACCTCGATGCCCTCGTCGCGGAAGCTCGCCGCGACGAGCGCCGAGAACTCGGGATCCTCGCGCGTCATGAGCCGCGCGGCCATCTCGACCTGCGTCACCTTCGCGCCGAGGCGAGCGAAGCACTGCGCGAGCTCGCAGCCGAGCGGCCCGCCGCCGAGCACGACGAGGCGTCGCGGCAGCGCGCGCAGCTCCCACACCGTATCCGAGGTGAGCGGCTTCGCCTCGGCGAGCCCGGGAATCGGCGGGATGAAGGGCTGGGCGCCCGCGGCGATCACGATCGATTTCGTCGCGAGCGTGCGCGTGCCGCCTTCGGCGAGCGCCACCTCCACGGTCCAGGGCGAGGTGATGCGCGCGGTCCCCCGCAGGCATTCCACGCCGAGCTTCGTGTAGCGCTCGACGGAATCGTGCGGCTCGACGCGCCCGACCACGCGGCGCACGCGCTCCATCACCTCGGCGAAGTCGAACTGCGCGCGCGCCTCGCGGATGCCGAGCTCCGGGGCGCGGCGCATGTCGGCGAGGAGGCGCGCGGTGCGGATCAGCGCCTTCGAGGGCACGCAGCCGGTGTTGAGGCAGTCGCCTCCCATGCGCGCCTTCTCGACCAGCGTCACCTTGGCCTTCACGGCGGCGGCGATGTACGCGCTCACGAGCCCGGCCGAGCCCGCGCCGATCACGACGAGGTTGCGCTCGAACTTCGCGGGCCGCGGCCACTTCGCGTAGAGCCTGCGCGCCTTCATCGCGTCGAGCGTCCGCTTCGCGACGAGCGGGAAGAGGCCGAGGATCACGAACGCCGCGACCAGCCCCGCGGAGACGCGGAACTGGCCGAGCTGCGTGCCGGCGTACACGTAGACGATGGTCCCCGCGAGCATCCCCGCCTGGCTCACCCAGTAGAAGGTCCGCACCCGGATCGGCGTGAGGCCCATCACCAGGTTGATCACGAAGAACGGGAACGCGGGCACCAGGCGCAACGCGAAGAGGTAGAACGCGCCTTCGCGCGCGACGCCCTCGTTCACGGGCTTGAGCTTGTCGCCGAACCTCGCCTGCACCCAGTCGCGCAGCACGAAGCGCGAGGCGAGGAAGGCGAGCGTCGCGCCGAGCGTGGAGGCGAAGGAGACGATCACGGTGCCCCACAGCAGCCCGAAGATCGCCCCGCCCGCGAGCGTGAGGATCGCCGCGCCGGGCAGCGAGAGGCCGGTCACCGCGACGTAGATCGCGAAGTAAGCGGCGGCCGTGCCGAGCGGATGGGCGGCGAAGTACGCCTCGATCGCCGCACGCCGCGACTGGAAGTAGTCGAGCGAGACGTAGCGCTCGAGATGGAAGATGAAGAACGCCGCGATGCCGGCGGCGACGAGGGCGAAGACGGCGATCCGCCCCCGGGTCATGCGCGGGGTGCGGCGGCGGCGAGCGTGTGGCGCGGGCCCTCGGCGATGCGCCTCCGGTAGGAGGCGTCGGCCGGGGAGCCCTCGGGCCAGCTCGCGGCGAAGCGCGCGAGCCAGCGGTCGTGGTCGTACTCGATGCGGATCGCGTCCACCTCGACCCCCGCGATGCGCAGGCCGTACGCGCGCTCGCGCCCCTCGAAGGGCCGCACGGAGATGCGCGTGAGGAGCCCGTGGCGCGTGCCGGCGAAGTTGGGCATGCCCGCGGCGCCATTGTTCGCGACCGCGGCCCTGCGGCCGTCCACCTCGAAGGCGCGCAGCGCCGCGAGGCAGGTGTGCGAGGCCGCGAACACGTCCACCCGTGCGTCGCGGAACGCCGCCTCGATCCAGCGGCGGTGGCGCTCCTCGTCGAGGCGGTCGTGGGCGAAGCCCCAGCCGGCGAGCGAGGCCGCGTCGCCGTGCACGATGCCGACGCGGGCATCGCCCACGCGGGCGGCAAGATGCATCGGCAGCGTGCCGAGCCGCGCGCGCAGCTCCGGCGCCTCGCGCGCGGTCGCGCGCAGCCGCTCGAGGATCTCGTTGGAGCGCGCCACCTCGGCATCGCTCACGTCGGCGGGATAGGCGCACCCGCAGCCCGCGCCGTCCTCGTCGTGCGCGAGCTCCGTCTCCACGTTGCCGCGAAGCGCGCGGTGGCGCCGCACGGCGGCGGCGACCGCGGCGAAGTCGTCGGCCGCGACGTCGAA
>DATIVM010000253.1:0-4763 GCA_035465975.1 Usitatibacter sp. | reverse complement strand
AGGCGAGCCATGTGATAAACGACGGCGCTCACCGTGACGTTCTCGACGGCCGCCGGCACCATGCGGGTGAGGCTGTCGCCGAGCTCCTCGCCGATGACGGTCAAGGTCCGGAAAAGCGCTCCCGAGAAAGGGAGCAGGCGCGCGGCCGCGGTGGCGAGCGCCGAGCGCGGGCGCGCGCGTTCCGGCACGCGCATGCCGGTCCGCCCGAGGAGCTCGAGGAACATGAGGCTGTGCCCAGCCTCCTCGCGAACCTCGTGCAGGTAGCGCATTCGCAGGGCGAGGTCGGCGGCGTCGTCGCCGGCCGCCCTCCCGAAGCGCTCGATGAAAAGGCTTTCCAGCCAGAGTCCGTTCTCGAGGATCCAGGCGAATTCCAGGTGTGAGAGCCGGCGGCGCATCTCGAGCGGTAGCGCCTCGAACGCCGCCACCCCCGAGAGCGAGAGCGCGTCCGGTGGCAGCCACCACGCGTCGGTCGCGACCTCGTCCCAGGCGAGCGCCTGGAGGGGATCCACGTAGGGTGCGCTGGCGTCGTTGAGTCGACGCAGGAGTCGGTTCGCTCGGCTCATCGGACAGGGTTACGCGAGGTCAATGGCAATATACCGCCTCCCTCCCCTCAGTGGCACGAAGGCATCGGCTTGCGATTCGATCTGTTCCACGAGCTGGCGATCCCGCCGATGCTGCCGCGCACGGAGACGGCGCTCTTCGAGGAAACGCTCGCCGAGCTCGCCGCGGCAGACACGCTCGGTTTCGACGGCGCCTGGCTCGCCGAGCACCACTTTATGCCCGGGTATTCGCACTCGTCGAAGCCGGAGCTCGTGCTCGCGGCCGCCGCGGCGCGCACCCGCAGGCTTCGGCTCGGGCTCGGCGTCATCCCTCTGCCCTACCATCATCCGCTCCATGTGGCCGAGCGCGTGGCCACGCTCGACGTGCTTTCACGCGGCCGCCTCGAGGTGGGCATCGGCCGGGGGTTCTCGCCGCCCGAATACAGCGCGTTCGGCGTGCGCATGGAAGACAGCCGCCCGCTCGTCGCCGAGTCGCTCGCGCTGCTGCGCGCGAGCTTCTCCGCAGCGCCGGTCCGGTTCGCCGGCGAGCACTTTCGCGTGGAGGGTGTGCAGGTCGTCCCCGGGCCCGTGCAACGACCGCACCCGCCGCTCTGGACCGCCGCCGTGAGTCCGGAGACCTTCGATTGGGCCGCCCGCGAAGGGCTGGGCGTGCTGGTAGGCCCCTTCAAGCCGTGGTTCATGGCGCGCGCCGACATCGGCCGTTATCGCGCCGCATGGAATCACGGTCATCCGCCGCGCGTGGGGATGACGCTCGGCACGCTGTGCCTGCGCGATGGCCGCAGGGCGCGCGAGCTTTCCGCGCCCGCCCTCACCTGGTTCTATGGCGAGCTGCTGAAGGTCACGCGGCCGGTCCTCGAAACCCTGTACCCGTCGTACGAGCATTTCGCGAGGCTGGAGCGCTTCCGCAAGCTCGTGCGCCTGGGGCCCAGGCCGGGTCTGCTGGCGGCGGCAGGCATGATCCTCGTCGGCGATCCCGGCGAATGCATTGCCCGCATCCGCAAGCTCGAACGCGCAGGAGTGACGCACCTGCTTTGCGCGATGGGGGCCGGAGCCCTTCCCACCGCGCTCGTGCATGAGTCGCTCGAGTGCATGGCGAACGAGGTGATCCCCGCGTTCCGGGATGCGGGCGCGAGCGAAGCCGCGGCGCCGTGACGCGCCGCGCAGGGCCGCGCAAGGTCAGCGCCGCAGCGCCGACAGCCGGGTGCGCGCCTTCGCCGCCGCGTCCGAGGTGGGATAGCGCGCGACCAGGTCCTCGAGGGTATTGCGCGCCTCGCCCGCCTTGCCCTGCTCCGCCTGGATCGCCGCGATGGCGAGCAGCGCGTCGGGCGCCTTCGCCGACTGCGGATGCTTGGCGAGCAGCTCCTGCTGCGCGGCGAGCGCGTGGGGATAGTCCTTCAGGTTCGCGTAGCTGATCCCGATCCAGTACGACGCGTTCGGCGCGAGCGCGCTGTCCGGGTAATCCTTGAGGAAAGCCCGGAACGCGTCGACGGCCGAGGAGAAGTCGTTGCGCCGGAAGAGGTTCGACGCCGCGTCGTACGCCTTCATCTCGCGCGCCTGGTCCTCGCGCGAGGCCGTCTTCCCGACGCCGGCCGCCGCCGCGTCCGCTCCGGTGGCTCCCGCACCTGGACCTGCACCTGCGCCTGCACCCGCGCCGGGTGGCGCGGCCGTGCCGGCCGATCCGGGGGCCGCGCCCGGGGGGGCGGCGCCCGCGGCCCCGCCCTCGAGGCGCTTCAGCCGCGAATCGAGGTCCAGGTAGAAATCCCGCTGGCGCTTCTGCAGCTGCTGGTTCTCGTTGGCGAGCACCTCGATCTGCCCGCGCAGGCGCGCGATCTGCTCGTTCATCTGCTCGATCTGCTGGACCAGCTCCACCACGCCGATGTGCGAGACCTGGTCCTCGAGCTTCTGGATGCGGGCCTCGTTGTCCTTGCCCTGCTGGGCGAGCTCCTGGCGCAGCTGCTCGATGCGGCGCCGGGCCTCGTCGTCGTCGAAGAGGCCGGCGCGCGCCGGGACCGAGGCGAAGAACGCGAAGGCGACCGCGGCGGCGATCCGCGCCGCCCTCGCGAGCCGGTCCTTATTCACCCGCGTACTTGATGTCCGCACGCCGGTTCTTCGCCCAGGAAGCTTCGTCGTGACCCGTCGCCACCGGCTTCTCCTCGCCATAGCTGGTGGTCTCGATGCGGCTGTCCTGCGCGCCGAGCACGGTCATGATCTTCTTCACCGCCTCGGCGCGGCGCTGGCCGAGCGCGAGGTTGTACTCGCGGCTGCCGCGCTCGTCGCAGTTGCCCTCGATGCGGACGCGCGCGTCGCGGTGCTCGACCATGTAGCGCGCATGCGCCTGGACCATCGGGCGGTACTCGTCCTTCACCACGTTCGAGTCGAAGTCGAAGTAGACGCTGCGCTTGGAGAGGATGTTGTTCGGGTCGTGCAGCGGGCTGCCCTGCACGCCGCCGGTCTCGGCGGCCGACGTCGTGGACCCGGTTCCCTGCCCGGCCGAAGGTCCCGTGGTCTTGCCGCCCTCGGTGACGGGAGCCTCCGTCTTCGGCGTCTCGCTCGCGCAGGCGGCGGCGAGGATGGCGATGCCGAGGTAGACAGCGATGTTCTTCATTTGGCGAATCTCCTTGTTAGAGGGAATGGTTGAGGCAGGACGGGCGGATTCTGCGATCCGCTAGTTGGTCGGCATGGGTCCCCATGCGGGGTCCTGTACGTCGCCCGCCGACGACGTGAGCCGCTGCCGTACGCGTCCGTCTCCGGACACCGCGGCGAGCTGCCCCCGGCCGCCGGCCTGGGCCTCGTAGAGGATCATCTTACCGTTGGGGGCGTAACTGGGCGAGTCGTCCAGCGTTCCGTCGGTGAGCGTCATCACCTGGCCCGTGGCGAGCTCGAGCGAGGCGATGCGATAGCGGCCCTCGTTGCGCTGCACGAACGCGATGTACTTTCCGTCGGGGCTGTAGCGGGGCCCGACGTTGTAGTTGCCGTCGAAGGTGAGGCGCTGGGCGGGCCCGCCGGCCGCCGGCATGCGGTAGATCTGCGGCGTGCCGCCGCGGTCCGACGTGAACGCGATCCACTGGCCGTCGGGCGAGTACGCGGGCTGGGTGTCGATGTCGCTCGAGTTGGTGAGCCGCTGGGGCGTGCCGCCGGTCGCCGGGATGCGGTAGATCTGCGTGAGGCCGTCCTTGGTGAGCGCGACCGCGAGGATGCGCCCGTCGGGGGACCACGCCGGCGCGCTGTTGTTGCCGCGGTAGTTCGCGACGATCTTCGTGGTGCCCTCGGCCAGGTTCTGCACCACGACCATCGGCTTCTTCTGGTCGAAGGACACGTACGCGATGCGGCTGCCGTCGGGCGACCACGACGGCGACATGATCGGCTCGTTGGAGGCGAGGATCGACTGCGCGTTGTAGCCGTCGGCGTCCGCCACCTGCAGCTCGTAGCGGGTGCCGTGCTTCACCACGTAAGCGATCTTGGTCGAGAAGACGCCCTTGTCGCCCGTGAGCTTCTCGTAGATCACGTCGGCGATGCGGTGCGCGGTCGCGCGCAGCTGCTGCGGCGTGACGACGTACGAGTAGCTCGCGAGCTGCGACTGCTTCTGCACGTCGAAGAGCCGGAATCGGACCTCGAGGCGCCCGCCCGCGGAAGGCTCGATCTTGCCGATCACCAGCGCCTCCGCGTTGCGGCTGGACCAGTCGGGGAAGTTCACCTGGGAAGGCTCGGTCGGCACCGGCGTCACGCCCGCGGGATCCACGAGGCGGAAAAGGCCCGTGCGCGAGAGGTCCGCCCCCACGACCTGGCTCACGGACTGCGGCTGGCCCACCTCGCCGGCCATGGGCAGCACGGCGATCGGGATCTGCCGCGCGCCGCTGGTGGTGATGTCGATCGTGAGCTGCGCCCGCGCGCCGAGCGCCGCGACGAGCGCGAGCATGGCGAGGAGGAAGCGTCCTGGAAGGGAGTAGCGGCTGCTAGCGTTCATGCCGGAAATTGAGGTTGAGGTCGCGGAATTCGGGGAAAAGATCGGAATTGGCGGGCGGTACCGGAAGCGGCTGGGCACTGCGGATGGCGCGCTCGATCGCGGCACTGTACGTCGGGTTCGAGCTGCGCGTCACCTGGATGTCGAGCACGTCGCCGCCGGGAAGGATGCGGATGCGCACGTTGAGCTCCGTCCCGGTGGGCACCGTGTCCGGCACGTTGGCCCTGGACAGGATTTTATTC
>DATIVM010000252.1:0-3493 GCA_035465975.1 Usitatibacter sp. | reverse complement strand
AAAACGCGCAATTCGATGCGCGGCTCGCGCTTGGCAAAACCGGCCAGGCGCGGCATCAGCCAGCGCGCCGTGAACACCGGCGGCGCCGTGATCTGCAGGTCGGTCTCGTCCGCGCGCACGTGGATCGTCTCGACCGCGGCGGCGAGGGCATCGAAGCCCTCGCGCAGCCGCGGCAGGCAGGCGCGCGCGGCTTCGGTGAGCTGCACGCCGCGGCCGGCGCGCTTGAAAAGCTGCACGCCGAGATACTCCTCGAGGCTCTTCACCTGGTGGCTCACGGCGGCCTGCGTGATCGACAGCTCGTTGGCCGCCTCCTTGAACGAGAGGTGCCGGGCGGCGGCCTCGAATACCCGTAGCGCGTTGAGGGGCGGAAGGCGATAGATCACTGTGAGCTAAGACTTTTCCTATGAGTTTTTCTTATGCGAGGGGTGAGATTAGATCGTTTGTGGCGACGGCCTCCCGGCCCTACATTGATCGCATGGAAAAGAGCGAACTGAAATTCACCAACTACCCGTCGCCCGAGGAATTGTACGCGCTCGAGCGCACCGCCCGCGCGGCCCGCGCCGCCGAGGCCGTGCGCCTGCTGCGCGCCGCTTTCTCGGCCGTGAGGAATTTCTTCACGCGGACGGATCACGAAGGGCTGCGACATGCTTAAGACGAAATTCTGGAACGACGCCGCGAACGCGCTGCCGGAAGGCGTGCGTGAGCACTACCTGCTCGACATCGAGCAGGCGGAACGCTGGGAACTTGCGCTCGAGCGCGCGATCGAAGGATTGGCGCGCGTCAAGAACGCTTTCGGCCGCACGTTTCATACGCCGCGCGGCGCTCACTGAACCGGCTTGCCTCGCCGTCCGAGCAAATCCGACGCCTCCTCCTCCTCCTCTGGCTAGGGCCCGCTCGGGCGGCGAGCATTTAAAGGCGGCACGGCAGTAACCGATCGGGGTCGCAAGATGCGGCCCCGATTTTTTTGTAGCATCCCCGCATGAAGACCAAGGCGGCGCCGCGCGCGGCCGGCGTGGTCGTGTTTCGCCGCACCGGCCGCGGCGTCTACGTCCTGGTCCTGCGCGCCTACAACAACTGGGATTTTCCCAAGGGCCTGGTCGAGGCCGGCGAGGACCAGCTCGTCGCCGCGAAGCGCGAGCTGAAGGAGGAAACCGGCCTTTCCGGCGTCGACTTCCCCTTCGGCGAGGACTACAAGGAGACGCTGCCCTACTCGGGCAACAAGGTCGCGCGCTACTACCTCGGCGAGACCGAGGAAGTCGAAGTCGAGCTTCCGGTCTCGCCCGAGCTCGGCCGTCCCGAGCACCACGAATACCGCTGGGTCACGTTCGACGAGGCGGAAGACCTCCTGCCGCCGCGCCTCGCCGTCGTGCTCGACTGGGCGCGCCGCACGATCTCGGGGAGCTAGACTGCGCCCTGGGAGGCGCGCGTGGCGAAGAGAATCCTGGTGGTGGAAGACGATCTCGACATGCGCGCGTGGGTCGTGCGCCACCTCGAACGTGCCGGATACAGCGCCTGAGCGACCTCCACATGCCGCACCCCACGGGCCTGGACATGATGCGCATCCTGAGCGACGAGTCCGCCCTGAAGCATATCCCCGTCATCTTCCTCACCGTGGACGAGGGCCGGCGGGATATCGGAAAGCCGCTCGGCGCCGCCGCCTACCTCACGAAGCCGGTCAAACCCGAAGTGCTGCTGGAGACGATCGCGAGGCACATCGGTTCGGGGACGGAGCCCTAGGTCATCCATGGACTACCGCAGCGAGGCCCTGAAGATCCTCCCTCACGTGTGCGCCCGTTGCGGGCGCGAATTCTCGGGCCGCCGGCTGCGCGAGCTCACGGTGCACCACAAAGACGGGAACCACGACAATAATCCGCTGGATGGCGCCAATTGGGAGCTCCTGTGCATCTACTGTCACGAGAACGAGCACGCGCGCATCGTCGATTCGCAGGCGGGCGGTGCGGCTCGGCAATCGGATCCAGCGCCCGCCAAGCACCGACCGCTCGCCGGGCTCGACCGGCTGCTGAAGAAGAAGGGCGGCGCGTGAGGGCGATCGCCGACGAGCGGATCGCCGCCTGCACGCGCCTCATCGGGGCGGACCGACACAACGCGGACGCCTACATGAGGCGCGGCTACGCCTTGCTGGAGAAGCGCGAATGGGACCGCGCCATTGCCGATCTGACCACCGCCATCGAACGCAACCCGAAGGAGGCGCTCAATTACGAGTATCGGGCCGAGGCATGGGAGGCGAAGCGGGAAACTGACCGGCGCATCGCCGATCTCACTTCCGCCATCCGGCTCGATCCGAAGAGCAACACCGCTTACGCCCGACGAGCCACCGCCTGGAACGACAAGGGCGACTTCGACCGGGCGATCGCGGATGCCGACGAAGCAATCCGCCTGGCGCCGAAGCAGCCTTTCCCGCGCCTGGAGCGGGGCTTCGCGCGGCGCAGCAAAGGCGATTACGAGCGCTCGCTCGCGGACATCGACGGTGCAATCGCTCTGGCGCCGGACAACGCCTTCGCCTATTCCGAGCGCGGGGCGACCTGGGAGGCGAAAAAGGACCTGGACCGCGCGATCGCCGATTTCAGCGAAGCGATCCGCCGGCTCCCCTCTTTCCCGCTCACCTACATCAGCCGCGGCAACGCCTGGCGCTCGAAGGGCGACGACGAGCACGCGCTCGCCGACTATGCAGAGGCGCTGCGCCTGGACCCGCAGCTCGCCGATGCGTACAACCAGCGCGGCTACCTGTGGGCCCGCAAACGCGAATGGAACCGCGCGCTCGCCGACTTCAACGAAGCCATCCGGCTCGGCGCGAAGTCCTCGTATCTTCACCTCCAGCGCGCACGCGCCTGGGAGGAGAAGGGCGAATGGTCGAGAAGCGCGGCCGACTTCGGCGAGGCTGTTCGCCTCGCGCCGAACGACGCCCCCCTCCACAACGAGCTGGCGTGGCGTCTCGCCACCTCTCGCGTGACGCGCCGGCGGGACGGCAAGCTCGCCGTCGAGCTCGCTACGCGCGCCTCCGAGCTCACCGGCTGGAAGGAAGCCAACTACGTCGACACGCTGGCCGCCGCCTACGCGGAAACCGGCGAGTTCGAGCAGGCGATCCGCCGGCAGAGAAAGGCGCTGGAACTGGCCGGCGCCGGCGAACTTCGCGGCGCCGAGCAGCGCCTCGGGCTCTACCGCGCCGGCAAGCCCTACCGCGAGCGGGACTAGCCGCTGTTCCGGAGGCCGGCCGCGACGCCGTTGATCGTGAGGTGGATCGCGCGCAGCAGCCGCGCGTCGCCGCGGTCGGCGCGGTGGCGGCGGAGCAGCTCGACCTGCAGGTGGTTGAGCGGGTCGAGGTAGGGGAAGCGGTTGCGGATCGAGCGCGCGAGCGTCGGGTTGTCGGCGAGCAGCTCGGTGCGCTCGGTAATCGCGGCGAGCCACCGGCGCGTGCGGTGCCATTCGTCCTCGATGTGGCCGAACACGTCGGCGCGCAGGTCCGCGTCGGGCA
>DATIVM010000251.1:0-6739 GCA_035465975.1 Usitatibacter sp. | reverse complement strand
GTCGGCCGGCTTGGCCCGGGCGCGGACTTGCAAGGGCAAGCACCGCGGGTACGGAATCTTAGCAAGAACTGACCTAGAATCGATCATGGCCACCGCACAACCGATCCAGATCCGTTTCGAGCGCTACACGGGCGACATCGGCATCGCGCCGGCGAAGCCGCCCCGCATCGTCTCCGCCGAGGAGAAGCCCGCCCTGCTCGCGCGGGCGCGGCGCCTGCTCGAGGAGCGCGACGCCGTCCTCGTCGCGCACTACTACGTCCATCCCGACCTCCAGGACCTCGCGCAGTCGAGCGGCGGCACCGTCTCGGACTCGCTCGAGATGGCGCGCTTCGGCCACGATCACCCGGCGCAGACCATCGTGGTGGCGGGCGTGCGCTTCATGGGCGAGACCGCCAAGATCCTCAATCCCGAGAAGCGCGTGCTGATGCCCGACCTCGCGGCCGAGTGCTCGCTCGACCTCGCCACGCCGGCCGCGGAGTTCTCGAAGTTCTGCGACGAGCATCCCGACCGCGTCGTGGTGGTGTACGCCAACACCAGCGCCGAGGTGAAGGCGCGCGCCGACTGGATGGTCACCTCCTCGATCGCCGAGAAGGTGGTCGCGTGGCTGCACGCGCAGGGCAAGAAGGTGCTCTGGGCGCCGGACAAGCACCTCGGCGACTACGTGCAGCGCGTCACCGGCGCGGACATGCTGATGTGGAACGCCTCGTGCGTCGTGCACGACGAGTTCAAGGCGATCCAGCTCGAGGAGCTGAAGGCGCTGCACCCGGCCGCGAAGGTCCTCGTGCACCCCGAGTCGCCGGCGAGCGTGATCGCGCTCGCCGACGCGGTGGGCTCGACCACCGGCATCATCCAGGCCGCGGAGCGCCTCGGCGCGAAGGAATACATCGTCGCGACCGACGGCGGCATCATCCACCAGATGCGCAAGCGCATGCCCGGCGTGAAGTTCATCGAGGCGCCCACGGCCGGCAAGGGCGCCACCTGCCAGAGCTGCGCGCACTGCCCGTGGATGGCGATGAACGGGCTCTACTCGCTCATCGAGACGCTCGAAGGGGCGCCGGGGCACGAGGTCCTCGTCGATCCCGCGATCGCGCGCCGCGCGCGCGTGCCGATCGAGCGCATGCTCGAATTCGCCCGGACGCACCTCCCGACCTTCCGCGGCAGCGGCGACGCCTGACGTCGCGACGGCCGCCGCGGACCGAGGCCTCAGCCCTCGCGGTAGCGGCTCGCCGCCGCGCGCAGGAACCGCAGCTGGGCCTCGAAGTTCACGCACATCAGGCATTCGTCGAGGTGGCGGCGCAGGGCGGTGCGCTCGGGCTCGGTGAGCGCGCGCTCGAAGGCGAGCGAGAGCAGCCGCGAGGCCTCGCGGCAGTTGAGGTCGAGGTCAGCTTCCACGGCGTGCCTCGCCTGCGAACCAGTGCATCTCGAGGCAGCCGCGCAGCGCGATGCGCGCGCGGTGCAGGATCACCCAGCAGTTCGATGGCGTGATGCTCTCCGTCCGGCAGATCTCCGCGGTCTCCTCGCCCAGCACCTCGCGCTTGAAGAACACGCGGCCGCCGGCGCCGGGAAGCCGCCCGAGGCAGCGCTCGAACACTTCCCAGAAGCGGCGCTGCTCGAAGGCCGCCTCCGGGTTGGCCCAGGCCTGCGGAGGATCGCGCCAGTGGCCGGTCTCGTCGAAGAGCTCGTCGAGCCACGCCTCGTCGGACTCGCCCGCATCCTCGAAGCGCGCGCGCTCCTGCACGGCGCGGCGCTGGTGGTCCGCGATCTTGTAGCGCAGGATCGACGTGAGCCAGGTGCGCAGCGTCGACTGGCCCTGGAACGATGCGAGGCCCTCGAGCGCCGCGAGGAGCGCTTCCTGCACCGCCTCCTCGGCGGCCTGCGCGTCGCGCAGCTGCGCCGTCGCGTACCGCACGAGGTACGGGCGGTGGCTCTCGATCTCCGCGTAGCGCGGATCGCTGACCGGCATGTCGCTCATCGCCGCCATGGTACCCAAATCGGCCGCCGTGGGATCGCAGCGCCGCGCGAGGCGGGGAAGAAGGGGGGAATCGGGTAAAATTCGAGGTCCGGATCCCTCGGACCGCCCGTGAGCGCCCAGAACCCCCTGACCTACCGCGACGCCGGCGTCGACATCGACGCGGGCGACGCGCTCGTCGAACGCATCAAGCCCCTCGCGAAGCGGACCCTGCGCCCCGAGGTCCTGGGCGGCATCGGCGGCTTCGGGGCGCTCGTCGAGGTCTCGAAGAAGTACAAGGAGCCGGTGATGGTGTCCGGCACCGACGGCGTCGGCACCAAGCTCAAGCTCGCGTTCCGCATGAAGAAGCACGACACCATCGGCATCGACCTGGTGGCGATGAGCGTGAACGACATCCTGGTCTCGGGCGCCGAGCCGATCTTCTTCCTCGACTACTTCGCGTGCAGCAAGCTCGACGTGGACGTGGCCGAATCGGTGGTGAAGGGCATCGCCGCGGGCTGCGAGCTCGCCAACTGCGCGCTCATCGGCGGCGAGACCGCCGAGATGCCCGGCATGTACGACCCGAACGAGTACGACCTCGCGGGCTTCGCCGTGGGGCTGGTCGAGAAGTCGCTGATCCTCGACGGCTCGCGCATCGCGCGCGGCGACGCGGTGATCGGGCTCGCCTCGAGCGGCCCGCACTCCAACGGCTTCTCGCTGATCCGCAAGGTGCTCGCGGTGAGCGGTGCGGACCTCCACGAGCCGTTCGACGGCGGCGATCGCCTCCTCGGCGAGGCCCTGCTCGAGCCCACGCGCATCTACGTGAGGCCGGTGCTCGAGGTGATGGCGAAGGTGCCGCTGAACGGCCTCGCGCACATCACCGGCGGGGGCCTCACCGAGAACATCCCGCGGGTGCTGCCCGCCAACGCCTGCGCGCGCCTCGATTCCAGCCGCTGGCCGCGGCCCGCGGTCTTCCGCTGGCTGCAGCGCCACGGCGCGGTCGACGAGGCGGAGATGCTGCGCACCTTCAATTGCGGAATCGGCATGGTGGCGATCGTCGCGCGCGGGGACGCGAAGGCCGCGCTGGACGCCTTCGCGGCGGAGGGCGTCGAGCCGTTCGAGATCGGCGAGATCGTCGAGCGCTCGCCGGGCGGCCCGGCGACCGTGGTCGACTGACCGCCGGCGGTGAAGTCCGCGGTCATCCTCGTCTCCGGCCGCGGCAGCAACATGCGCGCCATCGTGGAGGCGCGCACCGGGATCGAGGTGAAGGCGGTCGTCTCCAACCGCCCCGAGGCGCAGGCGCTCGCCTGGGCTTCCGAGCGCGGGCTCCCCACCCGGGCCGTGGACCATCGCGAGTTCGCCTCGCGGGAGGCGTTCGACGAGCGGCTCGCGCTTGAAATCGAGCGCCTGCGGCCCGATCTGGTGCTCCTGGCGGGCTTCATGCGCATCTTGTCCGAGGGCTTCGTCGAGCGATTTCCGCAACGCATGCTGAACATCCATCCCTCCCTGCTCCCGGCATTCCCCGGCCTGCACACGCACCGCCGGGCGCTCGCCGCCGGGGTGAAGCTGCACGGGGCGACGGTGCACGTCGTGACGTCCCGGCTCGACGGCGGGCCGATCGTCGCGCAGGGGGCCGTGCCGGTCCTCGCCGGGGACACCGAGGAAACGCTCGCCGCCCGCGTCCTCTCCGTCGAGCACCGCATCTATCCGCAGGCGGTGCGCTGGTTCGTCGAGGACCGCATCGAATTTATCGGCCCGGACGTCGTCCAAGTGCGCGACTCGGGCGTTTCGGACGACTGGATCGTCTCGCCGCGCAATCCCGAATGAAGAGCATCCTCGCCTTCCTCGCCGCCCTCCTCGCCTCCACGGCCGCGCTCGCGCTGCCGACGAGCATCGCCGCGGAGTACCGCCTGGTGGCCACGGGCCTCACCATCGGCCACGTGTCGGAAACGTTTTCGCGCACCGGGGACCGCTACGCCATCCTCAGCGTCGCCCGCTCCGAAGGCCCGCTCAAGCTCTTCCTGGACGACCAGCTCACCCTGCAGAGCTCCGGGCGCGTCGTCGCCACCGGCCTGCAGCCGCTCGCCTTCGCGCAGCACCGCGCGCGCACCAGCAAGGGCGCGGTCCAGGCCACGTTCGACTGGGTCCGCGGCGTGATGCGCTCGCAGTACGGGGACAACGACAAGGAGGTCCCGCTTCCCGAGGCGACGCAGGACCGCATCTCGGTCATGTACCAGTTCATGAACCTCAAGCCGGGCGAGGGGACGGTGACGCTCCCCATGTCGAACGGCCGCAAGGTGGAGCTCTACACCTACCGTTTCGTGGGCGAGGAAAGCCTCGCGACGCCGGCGGGCACCTTCGATACGCTGCACTACGAGCGCGTCACCGGCCCGAACGAGAGCAAGGCCGAAGTGTGGCTCGCGAAGGACCGCTTCAACTTCCCGGTGCGCGTCTTGTTCGACGACAGCCGCGGCCCGCGCGTCGAGCAGATCCTCGTCGCACTCAAAGCGCGTTGATGGCGCATGCCGTCCGCCGTCTTCCACCTTTCGCGCTACCGTTTCCTCGCGGCGGCGCTGGCGGCCTCCGTCGCGCTGCACGCGGCGGTGCTGTTCTCCATTCCCGCGCCCCCGCAGATGGCGGAGAGCGCGCCGCAACCCTTCTCGGCGGAGCTGCTTCCGCCGCCTCCCGCGCCCGCGCCGCTCGAGGCAAAACGGCCTGAGCCGCCGAAGCCCGTCCCGGCCCGGCCCAAGCCGCGTCGCCATGCCGCGGCGAAGGTGAGGAAGCCGGCGCCCCTCCCGCCGCCGCCGGCGCCCGCGTTGCTCGCGGCCGCGCAGCCTTCGACCGATCTCGTGGCCGTGCCTCCCCCGGCGCCCGCGGCGGCGCCCGAGCCGGACGCGGTCGCCCTCGCCGAGCCGGTGATTCCGTGGATCGCCCCGCGCACCGCGCCCGTCCCCGAGCCCGACCTCTTCCCGATGGAAGGGCTCCCCGAGCGCCTGTCCATCGACTACCGGCTCACCGCGGGCCTCCTCGATGCCCACGCGACCTACCGCTGGCGCCGCAAGGGCGACGTCTACCGCATCACCGGCGAAGGCGAGGCGGTCGGCTTCTTCCGGCTTTTCATGGAGGGGCAGATCTTCCAGGAGAGCGAGGGCACGATCACCGCGGCGGGCCTTCGCCCCGAGCGCTTCCTCGAGAAGCGCAGCGGCCGGGAAGACGAGGGGCTCGAGTTCGACTGGCTCAAGCACACCGTGACCCTGGAGCGCGGAGACGACCGCAAGACCGCGCCGCTCGCGGGCGACACCGTCGACTGGCTCACGATGATCTTCGAGCTCGCCCACGTGCCGCCGCGCGCCCGGGGCGCGGGGCTCAACCTGCACGTGTACACGCAGCGCAAGCTCTACGACTTCGATCTCAAGGTGCTGGGGCTGGAGGAGATCGAGATCCCCCTCGGCAAGGTGCGCGCGCTGCATCTTCGCCACGTGGATCCGGACGACGGCAGGACCATCGACGTGTGGCTGGGCGTGGACCAGCACTATCTGCCCGTGAAGCTGCGCTATCCGGTCGCGAAGATGCAGCTCATGGTGGAGCAGTCGGCCGCCCGAATCACGGAGCGATGATGGCCATCGCCCGCGCGCAGCTCGAGGCGATCGTGGATGCGCTCACCGTGGTGCTGCCCGCGCGCGAGCCGGCGGACGCGCAGCTCAGCCGCTTCTTCCGCGAGCACCGCAACCTCGGCCAGCGCGACCGCGCGCTCGTCGCGGACACCGTCTATGCCGCGCTTCGCCGCCGCCGCCTGCTCGAGAGCCTGGCGCCCACCGGCTCGCCGCGCGAGATCGCGCTCGCCGCGCTGGTGAAGCTGCAGGGCGTGGGCGTGGGCCAGATCGAGGCGGCGCTCCGCCCGGGCGAGAAGGAGTGGCTCGCCTCGCTCAAGGCGCTCGATCTCGACACCCTGCCCTTCGAGGTGCGGGTCGACCTCCCGGACTGGGTGATCGAGCGGCTGCGGCCGACGCTCGGCGACGAGGAGCTCCTCGCGCTCGCGCGCGGCCTGCAGGAGCCCGCGCCGCTGGACCTGCGCGTGAACACCCTCAAGGCGCCGCGCGAGGCGGTGCTCGACCGCCTCGACTACGACGAGATCCCCGCGGAGCCCACGCGCTACTCGCCCATCGGCGTGCGCCTGCGCGGCAAGCCCGCGCTCAACAAGCACCCGATGTTCCTCGACGGCGCCGTGGAGGTGCAGGACGAGGGCAGCCAGCTCCTCGGCATGCTGGTGCAGCCGCGGCGCGGCGAGATGGTGGTGGATTTCTGCGCGGGCGCGGGCGGCAAGACGCTGCAGATGGGCGCGGCGATGCACTCCTCCGGAAGGCTCTACGCCTTCGACGTCTCCGAGCGCCGCCTCGACAACCTCGGCCCGCGCCTCAAGCGCTCGGGCCTCTCCAACGTCTTTCCGCAACGCATCGCCGGCGAGAACGACGCCAAGGTGAAGCGCCTGCGCGGCAAGATCGACCGCGTGCTCGTGGATGCGCCCTGCACGGGCCTCGGCACGCTCCGGCGCACTCCCGACCTCAAGTCGCGCCAGACCGCCGAGGGGCTCGCCGAGCTCAACGCCAAGCAGCGCGCCATCGTCGAGGCCGCCGCGGCGCTCGTGAAGCCCGGCGGGCGCCTCGTGTACGGCACCTGCAGCCTGCTGCCGGAGGAGAACGAGGCCATCGTCGAAGGGTTCCTCGCCGCGCATCCCGAGTTCCATCTCGTCCCCGCACGCGAGGTGCTGGAGCGCCAGGGCATCCGCGTGCC
>DATIVM010000250.1:0-2673 GCA_035465975.1 Usitatibacter sp. | reverse complement strand
AAGCCGATCAGGAGCAGGGCGAGGAAGGAACGCGGGTAGGTGAGGCGCATCGACCGTCCATTATGCCCCAGAAACAGTGATAAAATTCTTCCTGATCAATCGCTTGCAGGAAGGGCCATGTACGAATCCGAGCTCACCCGGTTCCTCAGGAATTTCGTCGAGAAGAACCCCCAGGTGACCGAGCAGCAGAAGAAGAACCGGCTCACGTGGTGGGACCGTCCGCAAGACATGGGCACCTGGGAGGAACGCCGCCAGGCGGCCGTGCCCCAGCCGGCCTACGTCTACTTTCCGCTTCCGCGCCGCGGCGAGGAAGAAGAGCCCGACTCCGGGAACAAGCCGAGCACGCCGTCCAGGCCGGCGTAGTCCAGAGCGTAATCCGCTTTCTCGCGCACCACCGGCTTCGCGTGGTAGGCGATGCTCGTGCCGGCCTCGGCGAGCATCGCGAGGTCGTTCGCGCCGTCGCCGATGGCGAGCACGCGCTCGCGCGGGATGCCGAGCTCGCGCTTGAGGCGCGCGAGGTGCCCGGCCTTGCCCTGCGCGTCGACGAGGGGACCCGTGACGCGCCCGGCGAGCTTGCCGTCCTCCACCACCAGCACGTTCGAGTACGCGAAGTCGATTCCCAGCCGGTCGCGCACCCGGTCGGTGAAATAGGTGAAGCCGCCCGAGACCAGCAGCACCTTGAGGCCGGCGCGGCGCACGGCCGACAGCAGCCGCTCGGCACCCGGGTTGAAGCGCAGCCGCTCGGCGTAGACGCGCTCGAGCGCGCGCACGTCGAGCCCGGCGAGCGTCGCCACGCGCCGTCGCAGGCTCTCCGGCCAGTCGATCTCGCCGCGCATCGCCGCCGCCGTCACCGCCGCCACTTCCTCCTTGCGCCCGGCGAAGTCCGCGATCTCGTCGATGCACTCGATCGCGATGAGCGTCGAGTCCATGTCCATCGCGAGGAGCGCGAAGTCGGCGAGCGTGCGCCCCTCCTCGACGAATCCCCAGTCGAGCCGCGCCTCGGCGCAGCGCGCGGCGACCGCCTCCCGCGTGGCCGGATCCGCGTGAGCGATGCGGAACGCGTCCTCGCCCACGCGCTCGATGGCATCCCCGCGCGCGAGGTGGCAGAGCGCCCGCAGGTCCGGCGTCGCGACGTCCTCTCCCTGGATGACGAGGTTAATGTCAGGCGAGCTTCTTCAGGAACTGGCGCACCTCGTTGGAGCGCTGCCTCATGTCCTCGTGCTTCATCTCGATCTTCACGCGGTCGGGGCCGGGCAGCCGGTAGATGCGGCTCGATTGCACGAGCTGCAGCACGCGGCGCGCATCCACCGGCGGCTCGGGGACGAATTGCACCACGATTCCCGAGGGCGCGGCGTCGATCTTCTGCACGCCCAGGGGCGCCCCCTGGATGCGCAGCTTGTGGCACTCGAGGAGCACGCGCGCGGCGTCCGGCAGCGGGCCGAAGCGGTCGACCAGCTCCTCGGTGAGGCGCTCGAGCTCCTCGTCGCTCGCGCAGTTGGCGAGGCGCTTGTAGATCACGAGGCGCTCGTGCACGTCGCCGCAGTACGCCTCGGGGAGCAGCGCCGGCGCGTGCAGGTTCACCTCCGTGGCGACCTCCAGCGGGCGCGAGAGGTCGGGCTCCTTGCCCTTCTTGAGCGACTTCACCGCGTGCTCGAGCATCTCGCTGTAGAGCGCGAACCCCACGTCGTGGATCCCGCCCGACTGCGACTCTCCCAGCACCTCGCCGGCGCCGCGGATCTCGAGGTCGTGCATGGCGAGGTAGAAGCCCGCGCCCAGCTCCTCCATCGCCTGGATCGCCTCCAGGCGCTTCTTCGCGGAAGCGGAGAGCGCGTCCTCGGGCGGCGTGAGAAGGTAGGCGTACGCCTGGTGGTGCGAGCGCCCGACGCGCCCGCGCAGCTGGTGCAGCTGCGCGAGGCCGAACTTGTCGGCGCGGTGGATGATGATGGTGTTGGCGGTCGGCACGTCGATGCCGGTCTCGATGATCGTCGAGCACAGCAGCAGGTTGGTGCGCTGGTGGTAGAAGTCGCGCATCACCGCTTCCAGGTCGCGCTCTCGCATCTGCCCGTGCGCCACCGCGATGCGCGCCTCGGGAAGCAGCGCCTCGAGCTCCGCGCGCCGGTTCTCGATCGTCTCGACGTCGTTGTAGAGGTAGTAGGCCTGCCCGCCGCGCTTGAGCTCGCGCAGCACCGCCTCGCGCACGATGCCCTCCGAGAGCCGGTGCACGAAGGTCTTGATCGCGAGCCGGCGCTGCGGGGCGGTGGCGATCACCGAGAAGTCGCGCAGGCCCTCGAGCGACATGGCGAGCGTGCGCGGGATGGGGGTCGCCGTGAGCGTGAGCACGTCCACCTCGGCGCGCAGCTTCTTGAGCTCCTCTTTCTGCCGGACGCCGAAGCGGTGCTCCTCGTCGATGATCACGAGGCCGAGGTTGCGGAACTTCACGTCCTTCTGGATGAGCTTGTGGGTGCCGATCACGATGTCGATGGACCCCTCGGCGAGGCCCTGCAGCGACTTGGCGACCTCCCTGGGGCTCCTGAAGCGCGAGAGCTCCGCGATGCGCACCGGGAAGCCCGCGAAGCGGTCGTTGAAGTTCTCGTAGTGCTGCTCGGCGAGCAGCGTCGTCGGAACCAGGATCGCCACCTGCTTGCCGGCCGCCACCGCGATGAACGCCGCGCG
>DATIVM010000249.1:0-6688 GCA_035465975.1 Usitatibacter sp. | reverse complement strand
CGTCGGAAGCTCCGTCGGGCAGGCGGCGCTCGACTTCACCGATCCCGCGAACGTCGCGCTCTCGTACACGATCGGCGGCGTGAGCGGGCGCAAGGTGATCGCGCGCGAGCCCTTCGGCCCGGTCGACCTCTCCGTCGGCATCGAGGTGGGCGACATGTGGTGGGGCGGCGTCTCGCAGAACGGCTGGGGCATCGCGGTCCTGCAGCAGTACCGGACGCTCTTCGCGGTGTGGTTCACGTACGACGCCGACGGCGCGCCGGTCTGGTACGTCATGCCTTCCGGGCGCTGGAGCGACGCGCAGACCTGGGAAGGGCGCATCTACCGCACGACCGGATCGCCCTGGCTCGGCCGCCCGTACGATCCCTCGCTCTTCCGCACGACGGACGTGGGCTCGTTCCGGCTGCGCTTCTCGGGCGACACGGGGACCTTCGACTACTCGATCGACGGGCGCACCGGCTCCGTGCCGATCGAGCGCCAGCCGTTCTAGCCGTGGCGCTCCCTTCGCGGCAGAATGAAGCGATGTTCCGCGCCCGCGCCTTCCTCGGCTGCGTCGTCCTCTTCCTCGCCTCCGCCGTGGCGCAGGCATCGGCGCTTCCCGGTGCCGACGAGCTCGAGCGGTCGCTGAAGCTCGATCCGGCGCAGAAGGCGCAGTTCGACATCGCGGTCGGCGCGACCCAGCGCGCGCTCCTCTCGCTCGCCCTCGGCGGGCTGGAGCTCAAGGAGCGCATCGCCATGGAGCTCGAGAAGCCGCACCCGGATCTCGGCGAGATCGCTCGCGCCCAGGAGCGGATCGTCGACCAGAGCCGCCCGCTCTTCCGCGAGGCGCGGCGCGAGTGGGAGAAGCTCTACGCGATGCTCGATCCGCAGCAGGTACGGATGGCGCGCGAATACGTCGAGGAGAAGCTCGGCCGGCTCGAGCGGCTGGGCGAATCGCTGCAGGCCCTGCTCGACAAAGCCTTCAGGCGCTAGAATCGGCGGCGCCGGACGACGCCGGCGAACGGGAGACCGCCATGGAAGGCCTCAAGACGTCCGCCGACGTCCTCTTCATCCTGCTCGGCGCGGTGATGGTGCTCGCGATGCACGCCGGCTTCGCGTTCCTCGAGCTCGGCACCGTCCGGCGCAAGAACCAGGTGAACGCGCTGATGAAGATCCTGGTGGATTTCTCGATCTCCACCGTCGCCTATTTCTTCATCGGCTACGCGATCGCGTACGGCACGAGCTTCTTCACGGGCGCCGAGGCGCTCGCGCAGAAGAGCGGCTACGAGCTGGTGCGCTTCTTCTTCCTCCTCACCTTCGCCGCCGCGATCCCCGCGATCGTCTCCGGCGGCATCGCCGAGCGCGCGCGATTCAACCCGCAGCTCGCCGCGACCTTCGTGCTCGTGGGCTTCCTCTATCCCTTCTACGAGGGCATCGCGTGGAACGGCCACTTCGGGTTCCAGGCCTGGCTCAAGGGCGCGTTCGGCGCGGAGTTCCACGACTTCGCCGGCTCCGTCGTGGTGCACGCGATGGGCGGATGGATCGGGCTCGCCGCGGTGCTGCTCCTCGGCGCTCGCCGCGGACGCTACACGAAGGAAGGACACGTGGTGGCGTTCCCGCCGTCGAACATTCCCTTCCTCGCGCTCGGGGCCTGGGTGCTCACCGCCGGATGGTTCGGCTTCAACGTGATGAGCGCGCAGACGCTCGACAGGATCAGCGGCCTCGTCGCCGTGAACTCCCTCATGGCGCTCGCGGGCGGCACCATCGCGAGCCTCGTGGTGGGCCGCAACGACCCGGGCTTCGTGCACAACGGGCCGCTCGCGGGGCTCGTCGCCATCTGCGCGGGATCGGACGTGATGCATCCGATCGGCGCCCTCGTCACCGGCGCGGTCGCGGGCGTGCTCTTCGTCGGGATGTTCTCGATGGTGCAGAACCGCTGGAAGGTCGACGACGTGCTCGGCGTGTGGCCGCTGCACGGCCTGTGCGGCACCTGGGGCGGGCTCGCCTGCGGCATCTTCGGCACGAAGGCATTCGGCGGGCTCGGCGCAGTGACGTTCATGAGCCAGCTCTGCGGCACGCTCCTCGGCATCGCCATCGCGCTCGCCGGCGGCTTCCTCGTCTACGGCGTGCTGCGCGCGACGGTGGGGATCCGCCTCGATCCGGAGCAGGAGTACGACGGCGCGGACCTCTCGATCCACCGGATCACGGCGACACCCGAGCGCGAGGGCATCACGGGGAGCCCGGAGCGCGAGCAGCGCGCGTAGCGCTTCAGCGCTTGCGCTTCTTCGCCTTCTTCTTCGGCTGCGGCGGCGGCACGTACGGCGGCCCGTCGAAGGCCACCTGCGAGGCGACCTTCTGCGCGGCCGGCTCGCCCAGCGCCCGGGCGAGGTCGTCGAGCGAGCGGTAGGGCCCGTTCTGGTTGCGGTACACGATGATGGCCTTGGCCTGGGGCGCATCGAGGTCCTTCAGCGACTCCAGCTCGCTCTGCTGCGCCGTATTCACGTTCACCGTGCCGAACGCGGGAAGCGCGGCGAGCATCGCGGCGGCGGCGAGCATCCTCACGGGCGGTCTCCTCTTCGGGCTCTGCCCGGCAGACAGCGGATGCCGCCGGCCGTTTCCCCGTGGCGTGGTCCGTTCGGCACGTCCCCGAGCTGCGGCCGTCGGCCGGGGAACGGCCATTCTTGATCCATGACAAACATTTAGCGAACGGCGTGGGTACGTTGGGTCGGTGGGCATTGCAATTTCAAATAGGAACTATTATCATTTTCTCGCGTCCCCACCCATGACACCTGTTTCGGCCCGGAGAACCGCCCCATGTACCGACTTGCCGCAGCCCTCCTCGCCAGCGCTTCGCTCGCGGCCTTCGCCGCCGCGGAGCCCGAGCTGAGCCTCGTGCTGGAGAACCACAAGTTCGCCCCCGACCGCATCGAGGTCCCGGCGGGCAAGAAACTGAAGCTCACCATCGAGAACCGCGACGCGGCGCCCGAGGAATTCGACAGCGGCGACCTGCGCGTCGAGAAGGTCATTCCCGGCAAGTCGAAGGGCGTCGTGTGGCTGGGCCCGCTGAAGCCCGGCCAGTACAAGTTCATGGGCGAGTACAACGAGAAGACGGCGCAGGGCGTCGTCGTCGCGAAGTAGGAGGGGCGAGATGTTCGGCACCGCGCTCATCGTCTTCCGCGAGGTCCTGGAGGCCGCGCTCATCGTGGGCATCGTCTCGGCCGCCACGCGCGGCATCCCCGGCCGCTCGCGCTGGATCGCCTCGGGCATCGGCGCCGGCATCCTCGGCTCGCTCATCGTCGCCGCGGGCGCGGACCTGCTCTCGCAGCTCGCGCAGGGCATGGGCCAGGAGCTCTTCAACGCGTCGATCCTCGGTGTGGCCGTGGCGATGCTCGCCTGGCACAACATCTGGATGTCGGTGCACGGGCGCGAGCTCGCCACCAACGCGAACCGCGTCGGAAGCGACATCCGCAGCGGGGCGAAGGAGCTCTCGGTGCTCCTGGTCGTGGTCGCCATCGCCGTCCTGCGCGAAGGGTCGGAGACCGTGCTCTTCCTCTACGGCGTCGCGATCTCGGGCCACGAGACCCGCGCGCCGATGATCGCGGGCGGCATGATCGGGCTCGCCGGCGGCGTGGCGGTCGGCTGGCTTCTCTTCAGGGGCCTCCTGCGCATCCCGCTGCGCTGGTTCTTCTCCGCCACCTCGTTCCTCGTGCTGCTGCTCGCCGCAGGCATGGCCTCGCAGGCCGCGCGCTTCCTGATCCAGGCGGACAAGCTGCCGAGCCTCGCCTCGCCGCTGTGGGATACGTCGTGGCTGGTCTCCAATTCCTCGCTCGCCGGCAAGGCGCTGCAGGGAATGATCGGCTACGACGCGCAGCCCGCGGGCATGCAGATCGCCTTCTTCGTCGCGGTGCTCGCCGCGATCCTCGCCGGCATGGCCTGGGCGCGCAGACGCACCGAGCCCCAGGCGCCCGGCCGCGCGGCCCCGAACCCCACCTAAGGAGCCTTCCATGCGTCTCGACGCCCGGCTGCTCGCAGCCGTCGCCCTCGCCTTGCCTGCGATCGCCCACGCGGACCCCGACGAATACGTGAACACGCCGGCCGTCGAGTACGGCGAGCGGGAGCTCGACCTCAAGTACGGCACGCGCCACTGGAACGACAGCGGCGAGCGCGAGAGCGCGGGCAGCTTCGGGCTGGGCTGGGGCGCGACGCAGTGGTGGTTCACCGAGGCCTACCTCAAGTACCACAAGGACCCGGGCGATCGCACGCGCTACGACGAGCTCGAGTGGGAGAACAAGTTCCAGCTCACCGAGCCCAACAAGTACCCGGTGGACCTCGGCGCGTTGATCGAGATCGAGGTGCCGCGCGCGCGCGAGGAAGGCCGCTACATCGTGAAAGCCGGCCCGCTCGTGCAGTTCGATACCGGGCCCTTGCGCTGGAACACCAACGTCTTCGTCGAGCGCGCGGTCGCCAGCCGCAGCGACGAGCCGCACGAGACCGAGCTCCAGTACCAGGCGCAGGTGACCTACCGCCTGCGCAACGGCATGGACCTCGGCGCGCAGGCCTTCGGCGACCTCGGCAGGTGGAACGACTGGCTGCCGCGCGACGAGCAGAGCCATCGCATGGGTCCCGCGGTCTTCGGCAAGGTGAAGCTCGAGGGGCGCCAGGCGATCGAGTGGAACGCCGCGTGGCTCTTCGGCCTCACGAAGGCCGCGGCGGACAACGCGTTCCGCGTGCAGGCGGAGTACGAGTTCTAGGGAACGCGCACGCCGCCGATGTGGCCGCCGTAGGTGCAGGTTCCGCTATGCACGGTGAGCGAGCCGCTGAATCCGTCCGGGCTCGCCACGATGTTCGTGATGTCGATCGTCGGAGCGGACGGCCCCGGCCCGGCCCCGACGACCCCGCATGCGAACGGGCCGGAAATCGCGCCGAGCTGGCCGTGCTGCGAATAGGTCCCCTGGATCTGGCAGACGGTGTCGATGCCCGTCCCCCATTCGACGTAGACACGGCCGGGCGAGGCGCCCGCGGTCGAGACCGAGAACGTGAACGGGAAGGATTGTTGCGGCGGCGGCGGGAAGTCGAAGTCGGCGCAGCCGGTGTCCGACTTGGACACGATGACCGGCCCGCCGGCGTAGCGGCCGACGTCCGGGAACGGGCCGCCGCTCGTGAGGACCGCGAGGTTGTCTCCCCAGGTCTGCGGGCGCACGCGCTTCGCCACGTGGACGCCGTCGACCGTGTAGCTCACGTCGAGCGCGCGATCCAGGCCGTCGGTGACGGACACGAGCTCGATCGTGCCCACCGGCGTTATTCCCACCGCATGGGGATCGAACGGGCCGGCGAAGGACGGGCCGGTCGTGCGGTAGAGCGTTCCCGAGAAGACGACGTTGAACCCGATCGGCGGCTGGAAGCGCACGTCGCTCGCGAAGTACCACGTCGGCCGGTGCGAGTCGTCGTACACGAAGAGCACCACGAACGTCGTCTCGCCCTGCTGGGCGACGCTCATGCCCCATCCGCTCTCGGCGGGATCCATCCACATCCCGGTGGGGTCCGGCGCCAGGGCCGCGGCATCGAAGGCCCAGGCCGAGACGAGCAGCGCGCCGAAAAGCGATTTCAGTCGATTCAGCATGATCGGGGCTCCACCGCCAGACGCGGCATGCTAAGGCCGCGCGCGGCGTCCCGCAAGGGCCGGATGCGCCCTATTTGGGCTTGCGCCTGCCCCAGCGCAGGTGGTGCGCGACGAAAGCGAGCAGGCCCGCCGCGATCACGGCGACGAAGAGCCACATCTCGTACTGCTCGATGTTCTCGAGCGCCGACTCCACCACGGAGCCGAACACGTAGCCGAGCCCCGCGATGAGCGGCGCCCAGATCGCGGCGCCGACGAAGTTGTAGACGAGGAACTTCCACGACGGCACGCGTCCCATGCCGAGCAGCACCGGCCCGACGATGCGGAAGCCGTACATGAACCGGATCGCGATGATGAGCGGCGCGTGCCAGCGGGCGAGCATCGCGTCGAAGCGATGGGCGCGCGCCTGCGCGTCGGGAAATCGCGCCAGGATGCGCGCGCCGTTGCGGCGGCCGAGGAAGAAGTAGAACTGGTCGCCGGCGAAGCCCGCGGCGAGCGCGATCGCGATCACCGTGGCGAGGTCGAGGTAGCCGCGAAAGGCGGCGAGGCCGGCGAGCGCGAGGATCGTCTCGCCCTCGAGGAACGCGCCGACGCAGACCGCGAGGTAGCCGTACGAGTCGATGAGCGCCGGAAGGTCCATCGACGTCGCCGGCCGCGTCCGCTTTAGGGGAACGCGACCCGGAAGCGCGTGCCGCGGCCCGAGGGCGCGTCGTCCACGTCGATCTGCGCGCCGTAGCGCTGCGCGATCTCGTGCACGATCGCGAGTCCCAAACCGCTGCCGCCGGTGGACTGCCGGTCGAGCCGCCGGAAGCGCTCGAAGATCCGGCTGCGCTCGTCGATCGGGATGCCGGGCCCGTCGTCGATCACCTCGAGGACCGAGCGGCTGCCCTCGCGGCGCGTGCCGACCAGCACGTAGCTCGCGCCGTAGCGGGTCGCATTGTCGATCAGGTTCGCCGCCATCTCGCCCACCAGGACCGGGTCCCCCTCGATCGGCGCGGGCGCGAGGTCGAACTCGAGATCGACGTGGCGACCGCTCGCCGTGCGCACCCAGGCGTCGGCGTGCCCCTTCACGATCTCGGCCATGTCGCACGCCTC
>DATIVM010000248.1:0-2452 GCA_035465975.1 Usitatibacter sp. | reverse complement strand
TCGACGGCGCCGCTCGCCTGGCGCACGAGCGCGTCGAGCAGGTCGGGGAGCGCGCCGGTGTGGAAGGCCCCGGTGAAGTTCGAGGTCACGGCACGAGCTCGCTCGGCGACGATCCGCGCCGCCACGCCTTCGAGCGTCGCGCGCAGCTCCGGCTCGATCGCCCGCATGCGCCGGGAGTGGAATGGCGCGCTCACAGTGAGGGGCACGAGCTCGAGGTCCACCGGCGCGGCGGCCTCACGCACGCGCTCGCACGCGCGCTCCATGTCGCGGGCGGCGCCCGAGAGCACGACCTGATCGCGCGAGTTCTTGTTGGCCACGTCCACCTCGAGGCCGGCCAGCGCCGCCGCGAGATCGCGCGACGCGATGCCCTCGCCGATCACCGCCACCATGGCGCCCTCCCCCGCCGGCACCGCCGACTGCATCAACGCGCCGCGCCGCCGGACGACGCGCACCGCGTCATCGAGCCGCACCGCGCCCGCCGCGCAGAGCGCCGTGTACTCGCCCAGGCTGTGGCCGCCGAAGCACTGCGCCGCGAGCCCGTGCTCCTTCTCGAGCGCGCGGAACATGGCGATCTCGGCCGTGAGGATCGCCGGCTGCGTGAACTCGGTGAGGTCGAGGCGCGGATCCTCGTCGAAGCACAAGCGCGCCACGTCGAGCCCGAGCGCGTCGCTCGCCTCGGCGAAGACCTCGCGCGAGACGGCGAACTGGTCGTGGAAGTCGCGCGCCATGCCTGGGCGCTGCGACCCCTGACCCGGGAAGACGACCGCGGTTGCGCTCATGGGGAGGGCGGATACTACGAAACCGACCCCCAAATGGTCATGGGATCTTCATAAACGCGGTTTCGCCGTACCGCGTCATTGCCGGCCATGGGACGCCTTTGCCGTCCCTCTCAGGAAGCGCCCATGCTCCGGTTGAACGCCTGTTCGCCCAGGCGCTCCACCTGGGTGATCTGCTCGCGCAGCATCCGCACGTAGGACTCGCTCTGCTTGCGGTAGTTCGCGTTCATGACGGCCGAGCCCACCACCATCTCCACGGCGCCGGGCTTCGTCACGAGCGTGCGAGCCAGGGTCTTCCAGAAGTACGGCGCGGCCTCCCGGTCGAGGCCGACGAGGCGCACGACGTCCTTGAAGCTGCGCGCCATCCTCAGCGCCTTCTTCAGCGGCGGGCGGAATTTGTGCGCCGGCTCGAACTGGCGCAGCGTGCGCGCGAGCCGGGCGTAGTGGTTGGCCGGCACGTAGAGGTTCTCGAGCACGTGCGCCAGGTCGCTCATCACCTCGGTGCGCGGCCGCTGGGTGGCGAAGTTCAGGCCGGTGGCCGCCGTGTCGGTGCGCTCGTCGTCGTCCTTCGCGATCTCCCCGGCGCGGAACAAGCGGCCTTCGCGCTGCAGGCGCTTCGACAGCGTGGTGTTCGGCAGGGCGTGCAGCGACAGGACCAGCGTCGGGAACGCGCCCGACTGCTGCACCATCTTCAGCATGTTCGACGCGGTGTGCTCGTCCTCGCCGTCGAAGCCCAGGATGAGGCCCGTGTTCACGGCCATGCCGTGCTGGTTCAGGATCATCACGGCTTGCTCGGGGGTCATCGCCGTGTTCTGGCCCTTGTGCGCGCGCTCGAGCACGCCCGGATCGCCGCTCTCGATCCCCATGAAGACGTAGCGGAAGTCGTTCTCCCGCATCAGCTCGAGGACGCGCGGCAAGCGCGCGAGGTTCATCGTGGCCTCGGTGCTGTAGCAGAACGGGTGGCCGTGCTCGCGGTTCCAGTCCCGCATGGCGACGAGGACCGCCTCGGTGCGCGGGATGTCCCCGATCAGGTTGTCGTAGCCGAAGTCGATCATGCCTCGATAACCGAGGTCGTACAGGCGCTGGTGCTCGGCGAGGATGCGCGCCGCGGGCTTGACCCGCGGCTTGCGCCCGAAGATCTCGATCTGCGCGCAGAACTCGCAGGAGAACGGACACCCGCGGGTGAAGTTCATCCCGATGAACATGTACTCGTCGAGCTTCGCGAGGTCCCAGCGCGGGATCGGCACCTTGGCCAGGTCGACGGATTCCTCGGAGCGGTACAGGCCCTTGGGAGACCGCTCCTCGATGTCGGCCACGAGGCGAGGCATCACGTTCTCGGCCTCGCCGACGACCACGTAGTCCGCCATGTCGAGGGAGCGCTCGGGCTGAAGCGTCGGCCCGGCGCCGCCGACGACAACCTGGATGCCCCGCGCGCGGGCCCGCTCGCAGAGCCGGCGAATCGGGACCTCCTGAGGCCCCTTGCCGGTGATCATCAGCACGTCGGCCCACGCGAGGTGCTCGTCGGTGATGGGGTCGATGTCGCCATCGACGAACTTCAGCTCCCAGTGCGCGGGCAAGCAGGCCGCGACGGTGAGCAACCCGAGCGGGGGTGCCGCGGAGTAGCCGCCGAGAAGCCGGAACAGGTTCCTCGGGTTGTAGAACGTGTCCTCGAGGAA
>DATIVM010000247.1:0-5738 GCA_035465975.1 Usitatibacter sp. | reverse complement strand
TGGGCGCGCTGCTGGGCGAGTGCTACGACGCGGTGTTCGTGGGCTCCGGCGCGCCGCGCGGCCGCGACCTGGAGATCCCGGGCCGGACGGAGGCCGCGGCCAACGTCCACATCGGCATCGACTGGCTCTCGAGCGTCTCGTTCGGCCACGTCGACAAGATCGGCCGGCGCGTAATCGTGCTGGGCGGCGGCAACACCGCCATGGACTGCTGCCGCACCTCGCGCCGCCTGGGCGGCGAGGACGTCAAGGTGATCGTGCGCTCCGGCTTCGAGGAGATGAAGGCGAGTCCCTGGGAGAAGGAGGACGCGATGCACGAGGGCATCCCGATCCTCAACTACCTCGTGCCCAAGGCGTTCCTGCACCGCGACGGCCGCCTCACCGGCGTCGCCTTCGAGAAGGTGAAGGCGGTGTACGACGCGCGCGGCCGGCGCTCGCTGGTGCCGACCGGGGAGCCCGACCAGGTCTTCGAGTGCGACGACGTGCTGGTGGCGGTGGGCCAGGAGAACGCCTTCCCCTGGATCGAGCGCGGCATCGGCATCGAATTCGACGACCGCGGCATGCCGGTCGTGGACGCGGTCACCATGGGCTCCACGCATCCCGCCGTGTTCTTCGGCGGCGACGCGGCGTTCGGGCCCAAGAACATCATCTGGGCGGTGGCCCACGGGCACGAGGCGGCGGTCTCGATCGACCTGCGCTGCCAGGGCGAGGACGTGCGCGCGCGGCCCGCCCCGCAGGTGTCGCTGCGCTCGCAGAAGATGGGCATCCACGAATGGAGCTACGACAACCAGGTCGCCCCGGACCCGCGCTACAAGGTCCCGCTGCGCGAGCTGGTGGTGGCCCTGAAGGACATCCGCCAGGAAGTGGAGCTGGGCTTCGACCCGCAGCTCGCGTGGAAGGAAGCGCAGCGCTGCCTCAATTGCGACGTGCAGACGGTCTTCGCGCCCAAGCTGTGCATCGAATGCGACGCCTGCGTCGACGTCTGCCCGATGGACTGCATCACCTTCACCGCCGACGGCGAGGAGTCGGAGCTGCGCACGCGCCTCAACGCTCCCGCGGACAACCTCGCGCAGGCGCTCTACGTGGGCGGACCGCTCAAGACCGGCCGCATCATGGCGAAGGACGAGGATGTGTGCCTGCATTGCGGCCTGTGCGCCGAGCGCTGCCCCACGGGCGCGTGGGACATGCAGAAGTTCCTGCTCGCGACGACGCACGCCGGTCCCTCGTGCCGGCCGCAGCGCCGGCCCGCCAAGGCCGCGTGATGCCCCGCGCGAGGCGCGCTTGCGCCTTGCGCTTCAAAGGGTTACATCAGTAACTCCCGCGCAACGCGGGATGTGATCCAGCGCACATCGCGGCGCGACCCTTCCGGCCCGGTTTCCCGCTTTCCCGAATGACGCGCGTTTCGCGCCGCGCGCCGCGCCGACACGCGCCCATTACACAGGGGTTACGGATGAAAACCGCCGGCCGTTGACCCCGAAGTGCGCAGGCAACAAAGTGCCGGCGCATACCAACAACCCAGCGAAGTTTCGCGACAAGGAGTGGTGACCATGATTCTCCGCAACCTCTCGATCGGCACCCGGCTCGCCCTCGGATTCGGCGCGATCCTCGCCGTCCTGCTGGTCGTTTCCGTGGGCGGCACCTCGCTCGCCACCAAGAGCCGCAGGGACCTGGCGGAAGTGACGGCGAACGCGGTCGCCAAGGAGCGCCTCGCCTCCGACATGCAGGAGCTGGTGCTGCGCCGCTCCAGCGTGATGCGCAACGTGGGCCTGCTGCAGGACTTCGCCCAGATGCAGGAGCAGCAGAAGATCGCCAACGTGCTCACGCGGAAGTTCGCCGACGCGCGCCAGGGGCTCGCCAAGCTGGAGCTCAGCCCCGCCGAGCGCACGATCGTCGACGGGCTCGACAAGTCCGACAAGGCGATCCAGGACCCGTTCAACAAGGCGATGGAGCTGCAGAGCGCCTTCCGCAACGAGGAAGCCGTGGGCCTGCTCGTGAACGAGGTCGACCCGGCGGTGAACCGCATGCTCGCCGAGCTCGACCATCTCACCGACATCCAGAAGAAGTCCAACCAGGAAGCCACCGACGCCGCGCTCGCCATGGGCGACCGCCTCGCGATGACCACCTACGTGGTCGAGGCCGTCGTGCTCGTGATCGCGCTGCTGCTCGCCTGGGCCCTCACGCGCAGCATCACCACGCCGCTGCGCGAGGCGGTCAACATCGCGCGCCGCGTCGCAGCCGGGGACCTCACCTCGCAGATCGTGCCGAAAGGGCGCGACGAGGCGGCCGAGCTGCTCGTGGCGCTGCGCGACATGAACGACGGGCTCGCGCGCATGGTGCTGCAGATCCGCTCCGGCTCCGAGTCGATCGCCGTCGGCGCGAACCAGGTGGCCGCGGGCAACCAGCAGCTTTCCAGCCGCACCGAGGAGCACGCCAGCTCGCTCGAGGAAACCGCTTCCACGCTCGAGGAATTCACGACCACGGTGCGCCAGAACGCCGAGCACGCCAAGCAGGCGAGCTCGCTCGCGGGCACCGCCTCGGCCACCGCCGAGAAGGGCGGCGAGGTGGTGAGCAAGGTGGTGACCACGATGCAGGAAGTGAGCACGTCTTCCAAGCGCATCTCCGACATCATCGGCGTGATCGACGGCATCTCCTTCCAGACCAACATCCTCGCGCTCAACGCCGCGGTGGAAGCGGCGCGCGCCGGCGAGCAGGGGCGCGGCTTCGCGGTCGTCGCCTCCGAGGTGCGCAACCTCGCGCAGCGCTCCGCCGCGTCGGCCAAGGAGATCCGCGGCCTCATCGAGGATTCCGTGGGCCGGGTCGAGAACGGCGCGCGCCTCGTCGAGCAGGCCGGCAAGACCATGGACGAGCTGGTCGACTCCGTGAAGCGCGTGGCGCAGATCATGACCGAGATCGCCGCGGCGAGCCACGAGCAGAGCTCGGGCATCGAGCAGATCAACCGCGCGATCACGCAGATGGACAACGTCGTGCAGATGAACGCCTCGCTGGTGGAGGAGGCGACCGCCGCGGCGACCAGCATGGCGAACCAGGCCACCGGCCTCGCCCGCTCGGTCGCGCAGTTCCGCCTCGAGGAGAGCGCGCTTCCGACGATGCCCGCGCACCCCGCGCCCGCCGCTCCGGCGCCCGCGCGGGCCCCCGTCCAGGCGGCCAATGCGCCGGCCGAGCCGCGCGCGGCCGCGCCCGCGCCGCGTCGCGAGCCTGCGCTCGCCTCGGCCGACGACGACGACTGGAAGGAATTCTGATCGCAAGACCGTAGCTCCCCCCACAGGCGCACAGCAGCCAGGAACAAAAAGGAACCGCGAACATGCCTCTGATTGCGATGACCCGCGAGATGGGATCCCTCGGCAAGGACGTCGCGGCCGGGATCGCCGAGCGCACGCAGCGCAGGGTGGTGTACCACGAGATCATCGAGCCGATCGCCAACAAGATGCGGCTGCGCAAGAGCCACGTGCAGCGCTTCCTCGACGGCAAGTCCGGGCTCTGGGAACGCCTCACCACCGACAAGACGAGCCTTTCGATCTTCACCGCGGACGAGACCTTCCGCTTCCTTCGGGACGGCTCGACCGGCGTGATCCGCGGCTGGGGCGCGGTGCACCTGCTCAAGGACATCCCGCACGTGATCCGCGTGCGCATCTGCGCGCCGCTCGAGCTGCGCATCGAGCGGATGATGGAGCGCCTCGCGACCGACAACCGGGAGGCGGTGGAGAACGAGATCGCGATGAGCGAGGAGGCGCATACCGCCATCACGCGGCGCCACTTCGGCGTGAACTGGCGCGACCCCGAGAACTACGACCTGGTACTGTGCACCGAGCGGTTGTCCGTCGAGGAGTGCGTCGACGAGATCGAATGCATGATGAAGAAGCGCCGTTTCCAGGAGACGCCGGAATCGGTCCGCCAGATGGACAACATGGCGATCGAGTGGGCGGTGCGCTCGGCGCTGCGCCGCGACGGCCGCACCGCCGCGATGCACGTGACGATCGCCTGCGCGGACGGGCGCGTGCGCCTCGCGGGCATGGTGGACACGGAGCGCGAGGCGCTCGCGGCCGCCGAGGTCGTCGCCTGCGTCGAGGGCGTGATCGACGTCGACAACGAGCTCAAGCCCGCCGACATGTTCGCGTCGCGCTACAAGCGCGCCTGAGCGGCGGCCGACGAGGAGGACGCGGGCCCGGCGACGGGGCCGTGCAGCGAAAATGGGAAGGGCCGGTGGACCGAAATGGGCGCGCGCGTCGTGGTGAGCCTGGGAGACGAGATCCAGCGGGAGGTGGAGATCACCCGCCCGGTGACGGTCGTCGGCCGGCATCCCGATTGCGACATCGTGATCGAGCATCCCGCGATCTCCGGCCGGCACATGCTCTTGCGTCTCGTGAACCGGACCGTGTACGTTGAGGACCTCGCGAGCACCAACGGGACGAAGGTGAACGGCATCGCGACCTCCCACCAGGTGGTCCACCACCTGGACGTGATCGAGATCGGCCGGCACCGCATGCACTTCTTCGACGACGCGCTGATGGTGGGCCGCGTCGGCAGCCTCGAGAGCACGGTCCTCACCGACTACGAGCGCACGATGCTCGCCGCGCACGTTCCCGCCCCGGAAGCGGTGGCGGCGCACGAGACGGCGGGGGGCCCGCAGCCCGCGCAACGCGACGAGCGCGACCTCGACCGGACGATGGCGATCGCGCGCAATCCGGCGCTGCGCATGGACGCCGACGCGGCCGCCGAGGCCGCCCGCGCGGCGCTCGCCCTGCGGGTGAACGCCGGCGAGCGCGCGGGGCAGGTAATCGCGCTCGACCGCGCGAATACCATGATCGGCGTCGCGGGCGGCGATTCGGCGCTGGTGGTGCGCCGGGGCGCCGGCTACTTCCTCGCGCGCTTCGGCGGCACGCACGCGCCGCGCCTCAACCATTCGGCGCTGCAGCCCGGCAGCCATCCGATCGGCCCGGGCGACGTGATCGAGGTGGGCGGCTCCAGCTTCGAAGTGGTCCAGGTTGCGCAATAGCGGCGGGCGCCGCGCAGAAAGAGAGAAAAAGAGATGGACAGACACGAAACGGGCGTGGGCGACGCGAGGGAGGCGGCGCAGGCCGCGGACCTCCTGGTGACCGTCGCCGCGACCCTCAACGAGCGCCTCGCCGTCACGGCCGACGAGCTCGCGCGCAGCCAGTTGCTGCTGCGCGAGGCCTCCGACGAGCTGATGACCGCCTTCCGCGGCGCGGCCGACCGCATCGTCGCCGCCCAGCGCGGCGGCGACGCGTCGCCCGAGAAGGTGGCAGAGTACGGCATCGTGCTCGACCACCTGTATCGCGCCTGCCAGCACCTGCAGTCGCACGACCTCGTGAACCAGCTGATCGACGCGCAGAAGCTGCGCGTGGACAAGATGCGCGAGAAGCTCGCGCAGGCGCTCTCGCTCGCCGCCCCCCCGGTCGTGCGCCCCGACCACGCCGAGCCGTGGATCGAGCGCTCCCGCGCGATGCTCGACTGCATCATCGCGGGCATCCAGCAGATCGACCAGGATGCGCGCGCCCCGCTCGGCGACCGGCAGCGTGCGGGCAGCGTGGACCTCTTCTGAAGGAACGATCCCCATGAAAACGATCCTTGCCGTTGACGATTCCGCCACGATGCGCGAGATGGTGACCTTCGTCCTCGAGTCCGCGGGCTACCGCGTGATCGAGGCCGAGGACGGCGCCCAGGGCCTCGACCGCGCGACGGCCACCAACGTGGACCTGGTG
>DATIVM010000246.1:0-1700 GCA_035465975.1 Usitatibacter sp. | reverse complement strand
GCAGGCGTTCCAGCGCCGCGGCGGCGATCGCCTCGGTCCCGGCGAGCACGCCGGCGAAGCTTCCGTCGCGCACCACGCCGACCACGCCCGGCATCGCTCGTGCCGCCGATTCGTCGAGGGCCGCGAGCGTCGCGCCGGGGGAGGGCGGCCGCAGCACGCGCCCGTGCAGCATGCCGGGGAGCGCGAGGTCGTGGATGTAGCGCGCGTGGCCGAGGACCTTGTCCGCGAGGTCGGTGCGCGGGACGGAGCGGCCGGCGATGCGCCGGCTCGCGGCGGCCTTGGGCGCCACGGTCGCCGTCGCGTCCCGGTCGCGGATCGCCTCGTCGCCGATCTCCCAGTAGCTCGTGCGCCGTCCGTCGGCGACCTGGAGCTCGCCGTCGGCGACTTCGATCGACGCGGCGGGCACCCCGAACCGGCGCGCCGCGGCTTCCACGCACAGCGCCCGGGCCTCGGCGCACGCGTAGCGCAGCGCCGTTCCCGAATCCTGCGTCGAGAGGCTTCCCGAGGTGACGCCCTCGTCGGGGCTCGTCCCCGTGACCGCCGGGACCATGGCGATGCGCTCGAGCGCGACGTCGAGCTCCTCGGCCGCCACCTGCGCGAGCGTGGTGAGGATGCCCTGGCCGATCTCGACCTTGCCCGAGCGCACCTCGGCCACGCCGTCGGCGCGGAAGCGCAGCCACTGCGCGAGGCGCGGGTTCTTCGCGAGGCTCGCGGGAAGCTTCGCGCTCACCGGGCCGCCTCGCGCATCTCGCGCGCGGCGCGCAGCACCGCCCGCACCATGCGGTTGTGGGAGCCGCAGCGGCACAGGTGCGGATCGAGCGCCTGGCGCACCTCGTCCTCGGTCGGATCGGGCTTCGCCGCGAGGAGGGCGGTCGCGCGCATCGCGATGCCGGAGAGGCAGTAGCCGCACTGCGCCGCCTGCTCGGCGATGAGCGCGCGCTGCAGCGGCGAGGCGGCGCCTTCCGTGGAGAGCCCCTCGAGCGTGGTCACGCCGCGTCCCGCCGCGGCCGACGCGGGGAGCGTGCACGAATATATGGGAGTCCCATCCATCAGGACTACGCACGCGCCGCACTGCTCGGTTCCGCAGCCGAAACGCGCCGCGACGAGGCCGAGGCCGTCGCGCAGGACCTGGAGGAGCGTCGCGCCGGGCGCGGCGGCGACCTCGCGATCGCGGCCGTTCACCCGGAGGGCCAGCGTTTCCATGGGGTTGGGCGGGCTCATGCCGTGACACTCTACCGAATTCGCGCGAAACGCGGCGGCGGGTAGGAATTGCCATTCGTCGCCGGATGGGAACTCCGGGAGCCGCGCGCCCCTCCATGAGCCATGGCGCAGGTCTTCTCTCCCGGCGGCGTCCTCCTCGTGAAGCTGGTCGTGCTCGGAGCGATCGGTCTCCTCGCGGTGGGGACCGTCGTCGCGTACCAGCACCTGCAGGGACCGAACGCGCTCGCCGAGGCGCCCGGGCAGCCGATCCCCTTCAGCCACAAGCACCACGCGGGCGACGACGGCATCGACTGCCGCTACTGCCACGACAGCGTCGAGCAAGCTTCCTTCGCCGGCATCCCCTCGACGCAGGTGTGCATGACCTGCCATTCGCAGCTCTTCACCGACGCGCCGATGCTGCAGCCGCTGCGCGCGAGCGCCGCGACGGGCGAGCCGCTGCACTGGATCCGCGTGCACGACCTCCCGGACTTCGTCTACTT
>DATIVM010000245.1:0-2466 GCA_035465975.1 Usitatibacter sp. | reverse complement strand
TGGGGGCCTTCGTCGCCGCCGCGGAGACCGGCGCGCCGGTGATCGCGCTCGCGCTGCGCGGCACGCGCTCGGTCCTGCGCGACGGGCAATGGCTTCCCCGGCGCGCGCCGGTCCACCTTTCCGTCGCCCCCGTGCGGCGCGCCGAGGGCGCCGACTGGCGCTCGGCCGCGCGCCTGCGCGACGCCGTGCGCGCCGACATCCTCGCCGGCTGCGGCGAGCCCGACCTCGCGATCCCCACACCCCCCTCCGCGCCCTGAAAGGAGAATCGCCATGCCCGTCTTCGTGATGCTCACGCGCGTTTCCGAGCAAGCGCTGCACCAGCCCCGTTCCTTCGAGACGCTCGAGCGCCACTTCGCCGACCGGGTGCGCGAGGATTGCAGGGAGGTCGACTGGATCGCGAACTACGCGGTCCTCGGCCCCTGGGACTACCTCGACCTCTTCAGCGCGCCCGATATCGAGACCGCGATGCGCGTCTCGGTGCTCGTGAGGAGCTACGGGCACGCGCATTCGGAAGTGTGGCCGGCGCTGCCGTGGCAGGAGTTCAAGGCGCTCGCCCGCGACCTGCCCTCCGAAGGCGCGCGCAAGCCCATGCCCGAGGCCGTTTGAAGCCGCTCGGCCGCGCCGCGCGCGCCCGGCTAGGTTGCGGTGCCGGCCGTCAGTCCGGCGAAAGCGAGTAGCGACGGGCCCCGTGCTCGAGCCGGGGAATGCGCGAGGCCGCATCCAGCATCACGCGCGCGGCGAAGGTGGCCGCGTCGAAGCGCGCCTCGAGGAGCAGGTTCTGGTGCGCGCCGGAGCGCGCCGTGCCGCGCCGCTCGAGCACCACGCCCTCGCGCTCTTCCTCGACCGCGCCGAGGTCGGCGACGGGAAAGAGCAGCGTTTCCTCGCCGGCGAAGAGCGGATCGGCCTCGAGGCGGCGGCGCACGCGGTCCACGTCGGCATCCTTCGCGAGCTGCGCGTAGACGTAGCGGCGGATGCGGCCGTCGGCGCCGCGCGACTCGGTGGCGAGCGCGTCGACGAGCCCCGGGACGTTCCGCGCGGCCTCCGTATGGTGCAGGCTCGCCCGCGGGCGCGCGCCCCTTTCGGTGCGCCCGTCGGGAATCAGCACCTCGAACGCGCGCTCGAGGAGCGGCAGCACGCCCGGGTCCCATCCGGCGCCCACCACCGCGGCGACGCGATGATGGCGTGCCGCCGTGGCGATGGCGTCGTAGTGCGCTTCGCGTTCCCGGGCGGGAAGGATCGCGCATTCGACCAGGGGAAGGCCGAGCTGCAGGATGTCGCGCGCGATGGCCGTCGCCGCGCCCGGCGGGACGCACAGGAGCACGGCATCGGTGCGCTCGAGCTCGCGCAGGTGGCCCGCGACCGGGACGTGGGAGAACGGCGGCTCGAGCCGCGTCGGGGCTTCGCTCCGGCGCACCACGCCCACGATGCGCGCCGAGGCCGACTCCGAGGCCGCCCGGGCGCACGCCGCGCCCAGCCGCCCGAAGCCGACGATCGCGAGGCGCTGGCGACGCCCGGCGTCCGTCGCTAGTGCTCCTCGAGGTGGCGGCCGTCCTCCTCGGCGGGAATGCCGGTGTCCGGGTCGACCCAGTCCGAGATGCCGATCTCCGCCTCGGCTTCCTGCAGCGTCTCTCCCGGCTCGATGGAAGCCTCGTCCCCGGTATCGACCGCCTGCATGTCCTGCACGGCCTCGAGCAGGGTCGGGAACGGGCCGTACTCGCGCGCCGCCCCCTTCTCCTTCCAGTAGAAGCCGTCGGGGCGCTCGATCACGCGCGTGGAATCGAATTCGGGAGACGTCTCGGGGATGACCTGTTTCATGGAGCCATCGTGGCAAGCGCAACGCCGGGCGAATTGACGCCCGTCAACCGCAAGCGCCGGGCCGGCGCGATCATGGGAAACGGCTTCCGGAGTCCCGTCATGGTCGATCGAAAATCCCCTCCCTCGCAACGCCCGACGTCCGTTTCCCCCTCTGCCGAGGCGGTTCGCGGCTCCCCGCATCCGGATGCGTTCGCGGGCGACTCGGAAACCCACTTCACCCCCGCGGAGCTCGCGCGCCTCGTCGCCGAGGTGTGGGAGCACGGGCGCGTGATGCCGGAGGCCGATGCCGCGACCTGGCGCCAGGACGAGTGCGGCGCGTGGATCCTGCGCGACCACTTCGGCCGCGAGGACAGCGAGTTCGGCTGGAAGATCGAGCGCGTCTCGATCGAGAGCGAGGGCAAGGGCGCGCGGCTGCGCCCCTTCCACGTGCGCAACGAGTTCGACCTCGCGAACGGCCGCGCCCACTGCGCGATCAGCGCCGATCGCGAGCACGTTCCCGCGGAGCGCCAGGCCGGCCCGCCGCGCAACAAGCAGCGCTGAGCGGCCGCGCCGCTATTCCTCCTCGACGCGATAGTCGAGGGGCCAATGCTCGCCGAGGAACTTGAGCACGCCGTGCTCGAAATCCCGCGAGTAGTACGTCCAGCTCGCCTG
>DATIVM010000244.1:0-1943 GCA_035465975.1 Usitatibacter sp. | reverse complement strand
ACGATCCTTGCCGTTGACGATTCCGCCACGATGCGCGAGATGGTGACCTTCGTCCTCGAGTCCGCGGGCTACCGCGTGATCGAGGCCGAGGACGGCGCCCAGGGCCTCGACCGCGCGACGGCCACCAACGTGGACCTGGTGATCACCGACCAGAACATGCCGAACATGGACGGGCTCACGCTCGTGAGGAGCCTGCGCGAGCTGCGCGACTACAAGAGCGTCCCGATCCTGCTGCTCACCACCGAGTCCTCGGACAGCATGAAGTCCCAGGGCCGCGCGGCGGGGGCGACCGGCTGGCTGGTGAAGCCGTTCGATCCCGCCACCCTCCTCGAAGTAGTGCAGAAGGTGCTGCGCTAGGCGCCGGGACCCCACATGCCGATCGATCTCAACCGCTTCATCGCCACCTTCTTCGACGAGGCGCGCGAGCACATCGAGTCCATCGAGGAGATGGCGATGGCGCTCGACTCCGGCCGCCAGGACCCGGAGCTGCTCAATTCCATCTTCCGCGCGGCCCACTCGATCAAGGGCGGCGGCGGCACCTTCGGCTTCACGCAGCTCGCCGAGGCGACCCACGAGATGGAGACGCTCTTCGACGCGCTGCGCAAGGGCCGCGGGGCGGCGGACGCCTCCACGGTGCGCCTGCTGCTCGATTCGTGCGACGCGTTCAAGGCCCACCTCGAGCGCCTCAAGGCGGGCGACCGCGGCGAGGACCCGGTGATCGAGGCGGCGCGCGCGAGGCTCGCGAGCTATCGCAGCGGCGGGGCGCCGGCCGGGGCCCCGCCCGCGGCGCACGGCGAGCCGCTCGAGGAGGCGTTCTTCGCCCCGGACGAGCCGCAGCCGAAGCCGCCGGCCCGCGGCGCGTCCGAGAAATTCGGCCTCTTCCAGCCCGAGCCCGCCGCGCCGCAGCCGGCGCCCGCGGCCGGGACCTCCGACAAGTTCGGCCTCTTCGAGCCGCTGCCCGGCTCGGTCGGCGCCGCGGAGGCCGCGCGCGCCCGCGCCGAGCAGTCGTCGATCCGCGTGAGCGTCGAGAAGATCGACCGCATCGTGAACCTGGTGGGCGAGCTGGTGATCGCCCAGGCGATGATGCAGCAGTCGGTCGGATCGCTCGCCGCGGAGCAGGACGAGAACCTCACGCACAGCCTCGCGACGCTCGACCGCAACACGCGCGACCTGCAGCAGGCGGTCATGTCGATCCGCATGATGCCGATGGAGTTCGTGTTCAGCCGCTTCCCGCGCCTCGTCTACGACGTCTCGACGAAGCTCGGCAAGAAGGTGCAGCTGCGCACCCAGGGCCACGAGACCGAGCTCGACAAGGAGCTCATCGAGCTGCTGGTGGATCCGCTCACCCACGTGGTGAGGAACGCCATCGACCACGGCATCGAATCGCCCGAGGAGCGGCGCCGCGCCGGCAAGCCCGAGCAGGGCACCGTCGGCATGCGCGCGACGCACCGCGGCGGCAGCGTCATCATCGAGGTGACCGACGACGGCCGCGGGCTCGACCGCGAGCGCATCATCGCCAAGGCGCGCGAGCTCGGCATGCCCGCCGACGAGTCGATGAGCGACGAGCAGGCGTGGACGCTCATCTTCGAGGCGGGCTTCTCCACGGCGAAGGAGGTGACCGACGTCTCCGGCCGCGGTGTGGGCATGGACGTGGTCCGGCGCAACATCACCTCGCTCGGCGGCAACGTGTTCATCTCGTCCGTGAAGGGCGAGGGGACCACCATCACCATCCAGCTCCCGCTCACCCTCGCCGTGCTGGACGGCATGATCGTGAGCGTGGGCGAGGAGCAGTACATCGTCCCGATCGAGTTCGTCGCCGAGGCGTTCAAGCCGGGGGCGAACGACATCCGCACCATCGTGAACCAGCCCTCGCTCGTCGCCGTGCGCGGCGAGCAGCTGCCGATCGTGCGCCTCGAGGACGTGGTGCGGCTTCCCGCGGGCGG
>DATIVM010000243.1:0-2331 GCA_035465975.1 Usitatibacter sp. | reverse complement strand
GGTCCGCGAAAAGCCAGGGGCGCTCCTTCCGGCGGCGCGCCTCGTAGGCGGCGATCTCCGGCTCGCGCTCGAGGGTGAGAGCGATCTCGTCGAGGCCGTGGAGCAGGCGGTGCTTCGCGTGCGCGGCGATCGCGAAGCCCGCGGGGCCCAGGCCGGGGGCCCGCACGCATTGCGCGGGAAGGTCCACTTGCAGCCGGGTGCCGGGCTTCGCCGTGAGGAGCGCGCTGAGCGCCTCGACGCGGGCGGGCTCGAGCACCACGGCGAGGAGCCCGTAGTTGACGCTGTTATTGTAGAAGATGTCGCCGAAGCTCGGCGCGATGACGCAGCGGATGCCGTGATCGTAGAGCGCCCACACCGCGTTCTCGCGCGAGCTGCCGCAGCCGAAGTTGGCGCCCGCGACGAGGATGCGCGCGTCGCGATAGGGCGCCTGGTTCAGCACGAACTCCGGCCGTTCCTTCCCGTCCGCGGCATAGCGCCATTCGTGGAAGAGCGCGGCGCCGAGGCCCGCCACCTCGATGCGCTTGAGGAAGCGCGCGGGAAGGATCGCATCGGTATCGACGTTCGGCTGCGGCAGGGGCGCCGCGACCGCCTCGAGCGTGGTGAAGGCGCGGCTCATTGCAGCAGCTCCCGGACGTCGGCGAGGTGGCCCGCCACCGCGGCGGCCGCCGCCATGGCCGGGCTCACGAGGTGCGTGCGGCCGCCCTTGCCCTGGCGCCCCTCGAAATTGCGGTTCGAGGTCGAGGCGCAGCGCTCGCCGGGCTCGAGGCGGTCGGGATTCATCGCGACGCACATCGAGCACCCGGGCAGCCGCCATTCGAATCCGGCGGCGCGGAAGATCTCGTCGAGCCCCTCGGCTTCCGCCTGCCGGCGCACGAGGCCCGAGCCCGGGACCACCATGGCCTTCACGCCCGGCGCGACGCGGCGGCCGCGCGCGACCGCGGCCGCCGCGCGCAGGTCCTCGATGCGGCTGTTGGTGCAGGAGCCGATGAAGACTCGGTCCACCGCGATCGAGGCGAGCGGCGTTCCGGGCGCGAGGCCCATGTATTCGAGGGCGCGGCGCCGTCGCGCGCGCTCGGCCGCATCCGCGGCCTCGTCGGGCTCGGGGACCCGCGCATCGATCGGCAGCGCATCCTGGGGACTGGTGCCCCAGGTCACGTGCGGGGAGAGGGCCGCGGCGTCGATGCGCACCTCGCGATCGAAGCGCGCGTCGGGATCGCTCGGCAAGGTGCGCCAGTAAGCCGCCGCCGCGTCCCAGTGCCGCGGGCCGGGGGCGAGGGGCCGCCCGCGCAGGTATTCGAGGGTGGTGTGGTCGGGCGCGATCAGCCCGAAGCGCGCGCCGGCCTCGATGCTCATGTTGCACACGGTCATGCGCTGCTCCATGGAGAAGCGCGCGATCGTGCCGCCGGCGTACTCGATCGCGTGACCGGTGCCGCCGGAGGCGCCGATGCGGGCGATGATGGCGAGGATCACGTCCTTCGCCGCGACACCGGAGCGGAGCGAGCCGTCGACCACGATCCGCATCTCGCGCGGGCGCCGTTGCCAGAGCGCCTGCGTGGCGAGCACGTGGCCAACCTCCGACGCCCCCACGCCGAACGCGATGGCGCCGAAAGCGCCCAGCGTCGCGGTGTGCGAATCGCCGCAGACCAGCGTCATGCCCGGCTGCACGAAGCCGTTCTCGGGACCGATCACGTGCACGATGCCCTGGCGCTCGTCGTCGAGGTCGAAGAGCCGGATCCCGGCCGAGCGCGCGTTCTCGCGCAGCAGGCGGATCTGCGTCGCGCTTTCCGGGTCCGCCACGCGTGCGAGCCGGTCCGGCGTCGTCGGCACGTTGTGGTCCTGCACGGCGAGCATGGCGCCCGCCCGGCGCACGCGCCGCTTCGCCTCGTGCAGCGCCTCGAAGGGATGCGGCGAGGAGACCTCGTGCAGCAGCTGGCGGTCGATGTAGAGCAGCGCGCTCCCGTCGTCGCGCTCGGCGACGACGTGCTCGCTCCAGATCTTGGTGAACAACGACGGCATGGGAGGGGACGCAATGGGCTTGCCAGGAAACGCTACCACAGTTCCCGGGGCTTCGACCGCCGCCCGGTGCGGCGCCCTCAGCCCGCGGGTGCGCCGAAGAGCGCGCCGACGCCCGCCGTGACGGCCATCGCGATCGCGCCCCAGAAGGTGACGCGCGCCGTGCCGGCCAGGAGCGGCGCGCCGCCCACCCATGCGGACGCGACGCCGAGCGCCGCGAGGAAGACGAGCGAGGCGCCGCCCACGATCGGGATGAGTCCGCGCATCGGGCTCAGCGCGGCGGCGACGAGCGGCATGGCGGCGCCCACGGCGAAGCTC
>DATIVM010000242.1:0-6121 GCA_035465975.1 Usitatibacter sp. | reverse complement strand
CGAGGCCCTGGCGGTCGCCGCAGCGCTCGCCGGCTGCGCGTTCCTCCTCATCCTGCCGCTCAACCGGCTCACCTTGGGGCTCTCCTTCGCGGCGCTCGCGATCGCCTCGGTCTATCCCTTCACCAAGCGCTTCTTCTGGATGCCGCAGGCGTTCCTCGGCATCGCGTTCGGCTTCGGCATCCCGATGGCCTTCGCGGCGCTCACCGCAGGCGTCCCCCCGCTCGCGTGGGCGCTCCTCGCCGCCAACATCTTCTGGACGATCGCCTACGACACCGAGTACGCGATGGTCGACCGCGACGACGACTTGAAGATCGGGATGCGGACCTCGGCGATCCTCTTCGGGAAACACGACGTCGCCGCGGTGATGGCGTGCTACGCGCTCTTCGTCGCGATCCTCCTCGCGGTCGGCGCCTGGCAGGGCTACGGCGGCTTCTACTACGCGGGCGTGCTGGGCGCGGCGGCGATCGCCCTCTCGCACTACCGGATGATCAAGGATCGCACCCGCGAGGGCTGCTTCCGCGCCTTCCGCCACAACAACTGGGTGGGCGCCGCGGTCTTCGCCGGCATCCTCGCCGACACCGTGCCGTGGCAATCGCTCCTCGCCGGAGGCGGGCGTTGATCGCGGTCGTCTACGCGCATCCCTATCCCCGGCACTCGCGCGCGTGCGCCGCGCTTCGGGAGGCGATCGAGCCGCTCCCGCAGCTCGAGGTGCGCTCGCTCTACGACCGCTATCCCGACTTCGACATCGACGCGGACGCGGAGAGGAAGGCCCTGGAGCCCGCGCGGCTCGTGGTGTGGATGCACCCGCTCTACTGGTATTCGGCGCCGGCGTTGATGAGGCTCTGGTTCGAGCAGGTGCTGGTGAAGGGCTGGGCGTACGGCGAGGGCGGCGGCGCGCTCGCGGGCAAGGACTGCCTGTGGGTCGCCACGACGGGCGGCGACGACGGCGCGTTCTCGCCCGATGGCCGCCACGCGCATCGCTTCGAGGCGTTCGTGCCCGCGATGGCGCAGACGGCGCGCTTCTGCGGCATGAACTGGCTGGATCCATTCGTGGTCCATGCCGCGCACCTCATCGCCGACGAGGACCTGCGGAGCGCGGCACGGGACCTGAGGGGGCGCCTGCAGCGATGGCAGGAAGGGCGGAAGGCGCCATGACCGAGGCGCTGGTCTACCTCGCCGCCGCCGTCATCTGCGTCCCGCTCGCCGCGCGCCTGGGGCTCGGCTCCGTGCTCGGATACCTCATCGCCGGCGCGGCCGTCGGCCCGTGGGGCCTCGCCCTCGCGGGCGACGTCGAGGCGACGCGCAGCCTCGCGGAGCTGGGCGTCGTCCTGATGCTCTTCGTGATCGGCCTCGAGCTCGACCCGCGGCGCTTCCTCGCGATGCGCGGCGTGGTGTTCGGCGGGGGATCGGCCCAGCTCGCGGCGACCGGGGCGGCGCTCGGCATCGCCCTCGCGCTCCTCGGCCTCTCGTGGCGGGCCTCGCTCGTGGGCGGCCTCGCGCTCGCGCTCTCCTCCACGGCGATCGCGATGCAGATCCTCGCCGAGCGCAACGAGCTCGACACGCCCACGGGGCGCTCGGCCTTCGGGATCCTGCTCTTCCAGGACATCGCCGCGATCCCGCTCATCGCGCTGGTGCCGTTCGTGGGGCAGGCGGAGAAGGCGGGGGCGGGTCCCCTGTGGATGCGCCTCGCGGTCGCCGTCGCGGCCGTCGCGGGCGTCGTGGTGATCGGCCGCTACCTCACGCGGCCGCTGCTGCGCCTCGTCGCGAAGGCGAACCTGCGCGAGGTCTTCACCGCCTTCGCGCTGCTCCTCGTGATCGGCATCGCGCAGCTCATGTCGGCGGCGGGCCTCTCGATGGGGCTCGGCGCGTTCCTCGCCGGCGTCCTCCTCGCCGGCTCCGAGTTCCGCCACGCGCTCGAGAGCGACCTCGAGTCGTTCAAGGGGCTGCTCCTCGGGCTCTTCTTCATCTCGGTCGGCATGACCATCGACTTCGGCCTGGCGGCGACGGCGCCCGGCACGGTGGCGCTGCTCCTCGCCGGGTTCCTGGTCCTCAAGATCGCGTCGCTCTGGGCGGTCGCCTGCACGATCCGCGTCTGCCGCCATCGGTGGCTCTTCGCGTTCCTGCTCTCGCAGGGCGGCGAGTTCGCGTTCGTGGTGCTCGGCGTGGCGCGCGACGCGAAGCTCTTCGAGCCGCGCTGGGAGGCGCTCCTCACGATCACCGTGGCGCTTTCCATGGCGACCACGCCGCTTCTCCTCGTCGCCTACGACCGCTTCGCCGGGCGGCGCTCCCGGGCCGAGCGCGAGGCCGATGCGGTGGCGCCCGGCGGGCCGGTGATCATCGCGGGCTTCGGCCGCTTCGGCCAGATCGTCGGCCGGCTCCTCTTCGCGAGCGGCGTGCGGGCCGTGGTGCTGGACCACGATCCCGACGAGGTCGACTCGCTGCGCAAGTTCGGCTACCGCGTGTACTACGGCGACGCGACGCGGCTCGACCTGCTCGAGGCGGCGGGCGCGCGCGGCGCGCGCCTCCTCGTGAACGCGATCGACGACGTGGAGGCGAGCCTCGCGCTCGTGGACCGCGTGCGCGAGAACTTCCCCGGGCTGCCGATCCTCAGCCGGGCGCGCAACGTGAGCCACTATTTCGAGCTGAAGCTGCGCGGCGTGGAGGTCGCGGAGCGCGAGACGTTCGAGTCGGCGCTGCGCGTCGGGCGCGCGGCGCTGGAAAGGCTCGGGATGGAGCCGTACCGGGCGCGCGAGATGGCCGACGCGTTTCGGCGGCACAATATCGCGAGCGTGGATGCGACGCTGCCCTTCTACCAGGACGAGGCGCGGCGCATGTCCATGGCCAAGGCCGGGCGCGAGGAGCTCGAGCGGCAGTTCGCGCGCGACCGCGAGCGCTTCGAGCGCGAGCATGGAGGAAAGGGATGGCAATGATCCGCGCGATTCTCGTCCTCGCCGCCTCGGCGCTCGCCCTCGGCGGCTGCGGAACGACGCACGCCACCATCACCACCAGCCGCGGCGAGGAGCTGATGCTCCTGGGATTCGACCCGGTCGGCTACTTCGCCGAAGGCAGGCCGGTGCGCGGCAAGCACACGATTCCCGCGACCTACCAGGGCCGCACCTACTACTTCGCGAGCGACGATCACCGGCGCGCGTTCCTCGCGAGCCCCGCGAGGTACGAGCCGCAGTACGGCGGCTTCTGCTCGAACGGTGCCGCGTACAAGGTGAAGCTCGGCAGCGATCCGGCGCAATTCGAGATCCGCGACGGGCGGCTCTTCATCTTCGGCGACATCCTCGGCCACGAGTTCTGGCTCCTCGACGAGAAGGAGAACATCGGGCACGCCGACGCCGTGTGGCCGCAGATGCGCGACAAGGGGTGGCGCGAGGCGACGCTCGAGGGGTGGATCTTCCGGGTGCCCTGGTACAAGACCGGCCCGGTGCTGCGCGACGAATGGCGCGCCAAGCATCCCGGAAAGCCGGACATCGTCTACGATACCGGCGGCGGGTTGCGGAACATGGTCCTCGAGTATCCCGGCTGGCGCGCCCGGCAGGGGCACGGCGAGCCCGCGCTGGGCGTGCCCGGCGAGCCCGACGATCCGGAGCGCGGCAAGCCATGAGCGGCAACCGCTGGATCGTGCCGGGCCTGCGCACGCCGTTCGCGCGCGTGGACGGGCCGCTTCGCCGCCTGGACGCCGTGGCGCTCTCGGTGCCGGTCGCGCGCGCGATGGGCGCGCAGCTCGGCGCGGGCGACCGCCCCGACCTCGTCGTCTGGGGCACCGTCGCGCCCAACCTCGGCTGGAGCAACATCGCGCGGGAAGTCGTCGTCGAAGCGAAGCTCGATCCTTCGACGCCCGCGTTCTCCACGGTGCTCGCCTGCGCCACGAGCATGGCGGCGGCGATCGAGGCGGCGGGAATGCTCGGCTCCGGCCGCTCGCTCGCGCTCTGCGGCGGCGTCGAGAGCATGAGCCGCGTGCAGATCGGGCTCGCCCAGGGGCTTTCGGACTGGATCCGGCGCGTCGGCCAGGCGCGCTCCTTCGGCGAGCGCATCGACCGCATCGCCGAGATCCGCGCGCGCGACATCCGCCTCCACGTCCCCAGCATCGCGAACCGCGCCACCGGCAAGAGCATGGGCGAGCACTGCGAGGAGATGGCCAAGCAGTGGAACGTCGCGCGCGCCGACCAGGACCGCATCGCGCTGCAATCGCACCAGCGCGCGGTGAAGGCGATGGCGGACGGGTTCTTCGACGACCTCGTGGTCGCCGTCGAGGGGATGGCGAAGGACGGCGTGCCGCGGGCCGACAGCTCGGCCGAGAAGCTCGCGACGCTGAAGCCCGCGTTCGACCGGGCGAGCGGGCGCGGCACGATCACGGCCGGGAACGCCTCCCCGCTCACCGACGGCGCGGCCGCCGTGTGGGTCGCGGACGACGCCGGCCTCGAGCGGCTTCCTTCCGGCCGCCCGCGCGCGCGCCTCGTCGACTGGGAGATGGCCGCGGTGGACGTGTTCCACGAAGGGCTGCTGATGGCGCCCGCGTACGCGATCCCGCGGCTCCTCGCGCGCCACGGGCTCACGCTCGAGGCGATCGACCTGTGGGAGATCCACGAGGCGTTCGCGGCGCAAGTGCTGTGCAACGTCGCCGCGCTCGAGAGCGAGGATTTCCTGCGCGAGAAGGTGCGCATCGACGCGCGCCTCGGCCGCTTCCCCTGGGAGCGCTTCAACCCGAACGGCGGCAGCATCTCGATCGGCCACCCGTTCGGCGCCACCGGCGCGCGCATCCTCTCGCAGGCGGTGAAGGAGCTCGCCGCGTGCGGCCCGGGCAAGCGCGCGATCGTCTCCATTTGCGCCGACGGCGGCCTCGCCGCCGTGGGATTGCTCGAGGGCGCATGACGGGCGGCGCCCGCCCGGGAGGTGTGACATGTTCCGATCGCTCGCCGCCCTCGCGCTGCTGTCGCTCGCGAACGCAGCGCTCGCCGCCGCGCCGCCGGCGAAGCCCGAATTCCTCGTCGCGCGCATCGATCTTCCCGACCCGAACTTCCACGACGCGGTGGTGCTGCTCACGAAGCACGACGCGACGGGCGCGGTGGGGGTCATCATCAACCGCCCCACCGACATCCCGCTCGCGGAGGCGTTTCCCGACGCGAAGAAGCTGCACGGCCTCCAGGACAAGCTGTACTTCGGCGGCCCCGTGCTGCCCGACGTCGCGGTCTTCGTGTTCCGCGCGCCGCCGCCGCAGCCCGACGCCTCGCCGCTGATGAAGGGCGTGCACATCAGCTCGAGCCCCGACGTGCTGCGCCGGCTGCTGGATCGCGGGCGGCCGACCGAGGGGCTGCGGGTGTACGCGGGGCTCGCCGGATGGGGGCCGGGACAGCTCGAGTCGGAGATCGAGCGCGGCGACTGGCGGCGCATTTCCGCAGACGCCGAATCGATCTTCGACGCGAAGCCCGAATCCGTGTGGCGGAGGCTCTACCGCCGGGCGTTCGCGACACAGGTGCGAAACGATCGCGTGCAATCCGTGCGAGGCCTCGATGACGACCCGGTTGCCGGCCGCATGCCGCGCGTCGTTCGTGCCGCGTGGGGAACCGCCCGCGCGCGGGACCGGTCGATCCGCAACCTCGCTTCGTCGATGGAACATGCCGAATCCCAACGCTCGCACGCGGGCCCATGACATCGCCGCCTGGCTGATCGCGGGGCTGCTCCTCCTCCTCGCGCTCCTCCTGGGCCTCCTCCCGGCGCTCCTCGCGGGGCTGCTCGTCTTCGAGCTGGTGCACGCGATCGCGCCACGGCTGCGGCTGGGGCAGGGCGGCGCCGGACGGCTCGCGGCGGTGGCGCTCCTCGCGATCGCCGTGGTGGTGCTGCTCACGGGCCTCATGTTCGCGCTCGCCGCCGCGGTGCACAGCGAGGGACTGCCGAAGCTCCTGCAGAAGATGGCCGACATCCTCGACGAGTCGCGCGGCAAGCTCCCCGCGTGGCTCCTCTCGAGCCTGCCCGCCGACACGGACGAGTGGCGCGAGGCGATGATCGGCTGGCTGCACGAGCATGCGTCGGAGCTGCGCCGCCTGGGCGGCGAATTCGGGCGCGTCATGGTGCACATCCTGATCGGCTTCGTGATCGGCGCGATGGTGTCGCT
>DATIVM010000241.1:0-11910 GCA_035465975.1 Usitatibacter sp. | reverse complement strand
GGCTGCCGTTCCAACTTGAGCAAGCCACTGTGTCCCTGAAGAACGTAGTCGAACGTCGCTTGGTCTCTTGTTCCAAAGCGCAGCGAATATTGGCCCAAGGGCACCGATCATGAACGTAGCGACGCGACGAGCTGATCGATTTAGCCGATCATGGTCTCCGGCCACGACTTCCGCTGGATGACCATCGGGGACGGTGAGAAGGAAACGTCCATGAGACACACGCGCGTAATTGTCACGCACTACGGCGGCCCGGACGCCCTCCGCGTGATCGAGGAGGAGTGCCCCGAGCCGAGGAAGGGTGAAGTTCGCGTGAAAGTGCGTGCCGCCGGAGTCGCCATGCCCGACGTCATGGCGCGTGAAGGCATTCATCCGGAAACTCCTGCTGTGCCGTTCACGCCCGGGTGGGATCTCGTTGGCGAAGTCGATCGAGTCGGCGAGGGCGTAGTTCGAATCGAACCGGGCCAACTCGTTGCTGCAATGCCGATTCATGGCGCTTATGCAGAGTTCGTCTGCCTGCCGCAGCGCGAACTGGTCTCAGTGCCGCATGGGCTGGATGCAGCCGAGGCTGTGAGTCTCGTGCTGAACTACGTCACGGCATATCAGATGCTGCATCGTTCGGCCAAGGTGAGGCGGGGCGAGCGCGCGTTGATTCATGGCGCGGCAGGCGGGGTCGGCACAGCGCTACTGCAGCTGGGGCGCCTCGCCGAGCTGGAGATGTACGCTACGTGTTCACCACGAAGCGCATCGGCCATATCGGACATGGGCGCCGTCCCCATCGATTACCGAAATCTGGAGTACGCGAAGGAAATTCGCCGGCTCACGGGCGACGGCGTGGACGCCGTTTTCGACCCCATCGCTGGCGCTCATCTCTGGCATTCTCGCGAGGCGCTCCGGCCGGGCGGGAGAGTCGTGGGATATGGCAATACCACGACGCTGCGTGAGGAGGGGTTGGGCTCAAACCGTACGGGCCGCCGCAATCGGCTTCATGGAATCCCCCTCTACGCCCTGTACGTCGTCGGCGGTTGGCTTCTGCCGGGCCGCAGACGGGTGATCCCCTACAGCATTCAGACGCTCAAGAGGCTGAGGCCGCAATCGTTTCGGCAGGACTTGATCACCCTTCTGGACCTGCTTCAACGCAAGAAGATCGAGCCGGTCGTCGCGAAACGCTTTCCTCTTGCCGAGGCAAGGCAGGCGCAGGAGGTGCTCGCGAAGGGAGGCGTGACGGGGAAGATCGTCCTCGTGTGCAATGAGTCTCCCGCATCAAGCGGATAAGCCGACGTCAAGCAATTGCGGGAGGGCGGGCTGATACTCGAGCGCTCCATCCCTGCTGGTTCTGGGCGACTAGACTTCAAACCCCCGTAGGAATTCAATCCCGGTACGGCTGCCATCGACCCGGAGCGGACCTTACGGCCTCGCTGCAGCCCATCGACGATTGATCCATTCGAGCGTGCTGAAGTCCGCCTCGCTGACGGCCTGCAGAACGTCAGTCTCATCGAGGATTCTCGCGGTAAAGTGTTGCCTCCAGTCCTCCTCCTTGGTTGAGTACCGCAGCGACAGCTCGACGAGATTCCCTTCGCGTAGTACGCGCTCCACCGAGAACGCGATGTCTCCGAGTGGTGCGCCAGGTCCCATTTCTACCCCGCGAAGCCACTTAGGGTCGAAGCGCTCACAGATAAGGCACCCACGGGCCGAGACATGCTTACGGCACGCACGAAGCTGAGCAGCGCGCAGCGAATCATCCGGCGTATTGATGAGGCAACTCGCGAGGAGCACGACATCAAATTGGCGGCCCAGATGCAGGTCCTCAATATTGGATTCGACTTTACGCGCCTCGCTAGGAACATGGCTCAGCATTTCAGCCGAGTTATCCACGGCGGTGACCGCATGGCCGCGGCTCAAGAGGTGTCGTGTCAGGCCGTTTCCGACCCGAAGCGGACATTTTCCGTGTCAACGCGGAAGCGTCTCATGTTCAACGTTCATCGGCTCGCCTTCGATGATTCCGAACTCCGCGGGCACCTTGCCGAAGAAGATCCGCAGATTGCAGGCGCGTACGACGTCGAGCAGCCGGTCCGCGTCCTCGTTCGAAACCATGAACTCGACCTCCACGGTGAGGTCACCGGCGAGCTCGAAGAACTTCGCCTCGTGGAGCACGCCGTGTCGCCCGTATCCGGCCATCGCCTTGAACGCGGTGCCGCCGTGGATGCCGAGCTTCTTCGCCTCGTGCAGCAACCACTCGTAGAACAGCATCCCGTGAACCTTCCGGTTCTCGTGGGTGTAGAAGCGCAGGTAAACGCCGTTCATGCAGGCCTCCCGGACAGGATCAGACGCGCGAGCAGGTTAGTGGCCTCTGCCGAGAACGTGGAGAACGTCGTGAGGCCGCCCAGAAAGCCCGTGGCCATGAGAAGGCGCAGCTCCGGCGGCATGGCCTCGTAGTGCCCCATCAGCGCGACGGCAATGCCCATCAGGAAGCCGCCGATGAGGTTCGCGGCGAGGGTGCCCAACGGCGCCGTAGGGAAGAGGGGGTTGAGCACGAGCGATAGCGCCCACCGGATCCATGCGCCGACAGCCGCCCCGATCCCTACTGCGAAAAGCGAGAGCATTCCTACGATCTCCAGTTGTTGTTGTGTAATGCGCTAAGGCGACGAGCATCGCCGATTACGTTCGCACGACCGTGACCGCGCAGTGCGCGTACGCGACCACCTGCCGCGCGACCGAGCCGATGAGCCAGCGTTCGAAGACGGTATGACCACGACGGCCTACGACGATGTGGTCGATCACGTGCTCCTCGGCGTAGCGGACGATCTGCTCGGCCGGGTGGCCGACGACGACGTGGAAGTGCTGTCTCGCCTTGTTCGCTACGAGCCGCGAACGCGCGTCCGACAGCACCTTGTTCAGATGGTGCTGCGACTGTTCCACGACGGCGCGTGTTTCCACTTCGTCGCCGAACTCGGGCGGCCGCGCGACCGCGAGGACGTGCAATTCCACCCCGTAACGGGATGCCAGGTCCGCCGCGAATTCGAGGGCATTCTTCGAGGAATCGGACCCGTCATAGCCGACAAGGATGCTTGAGATCATGGCGCAGTCTCCGCGGACACCCGCTTGGTCGCCGGCGCCCGTGGAGCGCTCCGCGGCAGCAGGTGGTGGGGAAGGAAGAAGGCGTTGCCGATGAGCGTCGGGATGACCGCCGAGCCGATGACGGCGGCGACAAGGGCGGAATACTGCGCCTGGTCGATGACGTGGTGGGACAAACCGAACAGCGACGAGATCGTGCCGAACGTAAGCCCCGTCGACATCAGCATGGTGGTGTACCTCGCCTCCATACGCGGACTGCCGTATGCGAGAGTCGCCGGGTAGACACCCGCGATCTTCGCGACCATCTTCCCGAGGAACATCACGAGGAACGCTGCCGGGGCGGCGATCAGCGCTGTGACGAGCACCAGCGAACCGGCACGGATGAAGTAGAACGGCGTGAGCAGCCCGAACGTGAGCGTTCGCAGCCGCCGGATGAGCGCGTGGTCCTTGCCCACGGTGCCCGCCAGCACCATGCCGACGACGTAGGCGGGCAGCACGGCTTCACTGTCGGCCCACCCCGCCAACGCCCCCAGCGCGAGTAGGCAGAACATCAGGAACTTCGCCTCGAGCTCCGATGGCCGATTCCCGAACCGCTTGAAGAAGCGCGGGGTGACCCAAGGCAGCACGATGAACGCGACCACACCGCCCACGGCGAAGATCAGGGTCCGCACCGTGAACGGGGCGAAGAGGAAGCCCAGGGCGAGGACGGTCGCGAGGTCGTTGATGAAGCACGCGGCGAGGACGACTTTGCCGTACTCGGTGCCGTTTAAGCCCGATTCCAGCATGACCGCGTAGACGACGGCCACCGACGTGGTCGACATCGCCACACCCGCGAGCCAGCTCGCCTCGGGTGACCAGTGCAGGACGTAGCGAGCGAGCGCCGCGCACCCGAGGAAGGGCGCGACGAAACCCACGATGCCGACGCCGGACGCCTCCTTCCACTTTCGTCGGAAGACCACGGGATCCAGCTCGGCGCCCGCGAGGAACGTGAGCAGGATCGCGCCCAACCCAGCGAGAAACTTGAGCCATGACGTGTCGCCCGCCGGAAGCACGCTGCCGAGCGCGATGCCGATCACGAGCAGCGCGATCGTGCCAATGACGATCTCGGACAGAGCCGTGGCAATGCGCAGGAGGATCGACAGCAGCGTCGCGAGTAACGCCAGCCCGAGCCACAACGAGGCTTGCGCCCAAATCTCCGTCATGAGCGCCCCCGCAATGCAGATCCACGAGCGTGAGCTTGGGCGGGGAAAGAACCAGCGCTATGCATAGTCGTGCCCTCCGTCGAATACCGTTGCGATATTCGGGCACGAGGATGGCCATGGGCAGAATCGACGCCTGAGCCTACGGCCTCCCTCGTCTCCCGAGAGAGTTTTCGTAGGCATCATCAGCCACCGGGCGGTTTGTCGGGGGAGGAATGCCATCTCCCACTGGGAGCATTCTAGGGCTGCATTGGGGTGCCCGCAATACGGCAGGCGGCAGTAGGGCGGGCGCGACCTTTTCCAGCTCGTTCGTGACTCGCCCCGATGGGGCGAAGATGTCAGGCGGCTTGCATGTGCTCCCGCACCCGCTCCGCGAGCAGCCGCACGCGCTCGTCGCGGATGCCGTGCGCGGCGAGCGCGGCTTCGGTGCGGAAGAGGTACTCGGCGCACGGACCGTACTTCCCGCGCGCGGTGGCGATGGTCTGCACCATCGTCTCGACGGGAAGCTTGCCGGCGTATCCGGTGCAGCGCCGGTTCACCACGAAGGCGAGCGCCTCGAAGCTGTCGTTGCCGGAGCGGCACTCGAGCCACCGCGGACGGTAGGAGCCCATCGACATCTCGCGCTTCCACAGGCGCGAGAGCTCCTCGCGGTCGTGACCCCGCGTGAGCCGGAAGGCGAGGCCGCGACAGCTTCCGCCCTGCTCGAGCGTGAGGACGAGCCCCGGGCTTTCCGGGGTGCCGCGGTTGATGCGCGACCACAGGCAGAAGTTGCGGTGGTATCCGTGCACGGTCGCGACCTTCTTCTTGTCCCACTCGAAGCCCGGGTTCCACATCAGGGACCCGTATCCGAATACCCAGATCTCGCCGCCCTGGGCGTGCTCGGCGAGCATCTGCTCGAGCGAGCGCTCGAGCGCCTCGCCGGTGAGCCGCTCGCCCTCCAGGCATTTCATGTCGAACGGGGTCATGCGCTTCATGGCGCGAGCCGGACGATCTTCCACGCGTCCTTCTCGCGGCGGTAGGCGACGCGATCGTGCAGGCGGCTCAGGCGCCCCTGCCAGAACTCGACGTATTCCGGGAGCAGCCGGTAGCCGCCCCAGTGCGGCGGGCGCGGGGGCTTCTCGCCGAAGCGGTCGGTGAACTCGGCCCAGCGCGTCTCCAGCCAGTCGCGGCTCTCGATGGGCTCGCTCTGGGGCGAAGCCCAGGCGCCTACGCGGGAGCCGAGCGGCCGCGTCTCGAAATACGCGCTGGATTCCGCGGCGCTCACCTTCTCCACGCGCCCCTCGATGCGCACCTGGCGCTCGAGCTCCTTCCAGAGGAAGGTCATCGCGGCCGCGGGATTGGCCGCGAGGTCGCGTCCCTTGCGGCTGTCGTAGTTGGTGTAGAACACGAACCCCTTCGGATCCACGCCCTTGAGGAGCACGATGCGCGCCGAGGGCCGTCCGTCCGCGTTCACGGTGGCGAGCGACATCGCCGTGGGCTCGGGAACCTGCGCGTGGATCGCCTCGACCATCCACACGCCGAACTGCTTCATCGGGTCGCGGTCGACGTCCTTCTCGTCGAGCGTCCTGAGCGCGTAGTCCTTGCGCAGGTGCGCGAGCTCGGGCGAGATGGCGGCGGGGTCGGCGGGGCTCACGCGGGCGCTTCCGGCTGCGGGGCGGCGTAGTTCGACACCTCGACGAGGTTGCCGTCCGGATCGCGGAAATACACCGACATCATGGGGCCCAGGGCACCCGTCTTCGGCACCGGACCCTCGGCGATCGCGACGCCGCAGCTCTTCAGGTGCGCGACGACCTCCTCGAGCGGCGTCTCGGTGGCGAAGCAGATGTCGATCGCGCCGGGCACCGGCTTGAGCGCCTTCGGCTCGAACTCGCGGCCGGCCTGGTGGAGGTTGAGCTTCTGGCGGCCGAAGGCGAGGCCGCGGCGTCCGCCCGCGAAGGTGATCGGCTCCATGCCGAGCACGCGCCGGTAGAAGTCGATCGTGCGGTCCAGGTCGAACACCGTCAGCACGAGGTGGTCGATCCGGTCGACGGCGATGGCCATAAGGGTAATATTATTTCATGCACGCCGACCCTGCACTGATCCGGTCCGCCAAGGGGCAGGTCCCCGCCGAGGAGTGGGCGGTGCGGACCGACCTCGCGGCCGCCTACCGGGCGGTGGCCCTGTACGGCTGGGACGACCTCGTCTTCACCCACATCTCGGCCCGCGTGCCGGGGCCCGACCACCATTTCCTCATCAATCCCTACGGGATGATGTTCGACGAGATCACGGCCTCGAGCCTGGTGAAAGTCGACCTCGAGGGCCGCAAGGTGACGCAATCGCCCTTCGAGATCAATCCGGCGGGCTTCACCATCCACGGCGCGGTGCACGAGGCGCGGCCCGACGCGAAGTGCGTGATCCACCTGCACACCGTGGAAGGCGTCGCGGTCTCGTGCCAGAAGGCGGGGCTCCTCCCGGTCTCGCAGCAGTCGCTCTTCCCGCTCGCGAGCCTCGCCTACCACGACTACGAGGGCGTGGCGCTCAACCCCGAGGAGAAGGCGCGGCTCGTGCGCGACCTCGGCGACAAGGAGAACCTCATCCTGCGCAACCACGGCCTCCTCACCTGCGGGGAGACGGTGGCCGACGCGTTCCTCCACATGTACATCCTGCAGAAGGCGTGCGAGGTGCAGGTGCGCGCGCAGGCGGGCGGCGGCGAGCTCGTCCCGATCGCGAAGCCCATCCTCGACGGCATCCGGAACGCGTCGAGGGCCGTCACCCGCCAGGCGGGCGGCATGATCGCCTGGCCCGGCATCCTCAGGAAGCTGGACAGGATCGACCCGTCCTGGAGGGACTGAACCCGCGCCCACCGGCGCAGTCCCACGCTTCGCTGCCCCGGAGCGTCCGCTACAATGGACGCGGCCACTCCAGGAGAACCCGCGTGCAAGAAGAACCGCTCCGCGCCGATGCGGTCACCGAGTGCGACGTCGTCGTGATCGGCGGCGGGCCGGGGGGATCCACGGCCGCCACGCTCCTCGCGCAGCGCGGGCACAAGGTCGCGCTGCTGGAAAAGAATTCCCATCCGCGCTTCCACATCGGCGAGTCGCTGCTGCCCGCCAACGTGCCGCTCTTCGAGAAGCTGGGCGTCGCGCGCGAGATGGAGGCGATCGGGATGGACAAGTGGGGCGCGGTCTTCGTGTCTCCCTGGCACGACTTCACGTCCGGATTCCGGTTTTCCGAGGCCGTGGATCCGTCCATGCCGAAGGCCTACCAGGTGCGCCGCTCCGAGTTCGACGAGGTCCTCTTCCGGCGCGCGGCCGCTGCAGGGGCGGCGACGCACGAGAATTGCCGCGTGCGCGAGTTCCACCTCGGCGACCGGGGCTCGCCGCCCTGGGTTCGCGCGACCACCGCCGACGGCAGCGTGCGCGAATGGCGCGCGAAGTTCCTGGTGGACGCCACCGGCCGCGACACGCTCTTCGCCAACCGCCTCGGCGTGAAGCGCCGCAACCCCGCGCACAACAGCTCCGCGATGTACGGCCACTTCCGCGGCGCGAAGCGCGACCCCGGGCCCGACGAGGGCAACATCATCATCTACTGGTTCGACCACGGCTGGTTCTGGTTCATCCCGCTGCGCGACGGCGTCACCAGCGTGGGCGCCGTGGTGTGGCCGTACTACATGAAGAGCCGCGACCGGCCGCTGCGCGAGTTCTTCCTGGGGACCGTGGCGATGTGCCCCGCGCTGCAGGAGCGCGTCGCCGGCGCGGAGCTCATCGCCGAGCCCGAGGCGACGGGCAACTACTCGTACCACTGCACGAGCTGCCAGGGCGAGAACCACCTGATGGTCGGCGACGCGTACGCGTTCGTCGACCCGGTGTTCTCCTCCGGCGTGATGCTCGCGATGAACAGCGCGTTCGCCGCGGCGGACGTGGTGCACGCGCGGCTCGCGAATCCGAAGGCGGAGGGCGCCGCGCGCCGGCGCTTCGAGCGCGTGATGCGCGTGGGCCCGAAGGAATTCTCGTGGTTCATCTACCGCGTGACGAACCCCACCATGCGCGACCTCTTCATGTCGCCCAGCGACCGGCTCGGCATGAAGCGCTCGCTCATCTCCGTGCTGGCGGGAGACATCTTCGGCGATACGCCGATCCGCGGCGGCGTGTGGGCCTTCCGCGTTGTGTACTACATCTTCTCGCTCGTGCACCTGCCGCGGTCCCTGCGCGCCTGGCGCCGGCGCGCGTTCAACATCCGGGACGATTCCGAGATGCCGGCCGCGGCGAGCCCCCGGTGAGGCGCGCGCGCGTTCTCCTCGCGGCGATGGCGCTCGCGCTCGGCGCCGCGCGCGCGATGGCGGACGAGGAGCCGCTCTGGGAGGCGGGGGCCGGGCTCACGGTGCTCGATTTCCCGGATTACCGCGGCTCGTCGCATTCGCGCACGTTCGTGCTGCCCTTTCCTTATCTCGTGTACCGCGGGCATTTCCTGCGCCAGGACCGCCACGGGCTGCGCGGCGTGTTCATGGAGAGCGATCGCGCGGAGCTGAACATGAGCGTCGGCGCATCGCTCCCGGTCGACAGCTCCCGCGACCCCGTGCGCGAAGGCATGCCGGATCTCAAGGCGAGCGTCGAGTTCGGCCCCTCGCTCGACGTGAAGCTCTGGGAGGCCGCGAGCCAGACCGCGCGCGTGGAGCTGCGCATGCCGCTGCGCGGCGTGGTGACCGTCGAATCGCATCCGCGCTTCATCGGCGGCCAGTTCTCGCCGCACGTGAACCTCGACGTCGCCGATCCGTTCGGGCAGGCCGGGTGGAACCTCGGCATGCTCGCCGGGCCGGTGTTCACCGACCGGCGGTACAACCGCTACTACTACGAGGTGCCCGAGGAGTTCGCCACGGGCGAGCGGCGCGCCTACACGACCGGCGGGGGATACGGCGGCATGCAGTTCATCGTCGCGCTCTCGAAGCGCTTCCCGAAGTTCTGGGTGGGCGGCTTCGCGCGCTACGACACGCTCGCCGGTGCCGCCTTCGCGTCGAGCCCGCTCGTCACGTCGAAGCGCTACTTCGCGGCGGGCGTGGGCATCGCGTGGGTGTTCCACGAGTCGCGGGAGCGCGTGCCGGTGGACGCGCTCGGGGAGCGGAAGAAATGAGCGAGCCGCGCCGCTCCGCTACGCACCTCGTGCTCATCCCGAGCTACAACCCGGGCCCGATGGTGTTCGAGACGGTGAAGGGTGCGCGGCGATACTGGTCGCCGGTGTGGGTGGTCGTCGACGGCAGCACCGACGGCACCGCGGAGAAGCTGCAGGCGATGGCGCGCGAGGATGCGGGGCTGCGCGTCGTGGTGCTGCCGTACAACCAGGGCAAGGGCGCGGCGGTGCTCCACGGCGCCGAGCTCGCCGCGGCCGAGGGCTACACGCATGTCCTCACCATGGATTCCGACGGGCAGCATCCGGCCTGGTGCATCCCCGAATTCATGACGCGCTCCGCCGCCGAGCCCGGCGCGCTGATCCTCGGCGATCCGGTGTTCGATGCGAGCGCGCCGAAGATCCGGCTGCGCGGCCGCAAGATCTCCAACTGGTGGGCCAACTTCGAGACGCTGTGGGCGGGCATCGGCGATTCGCTCTTCGGCTTCCGCATCTACCCGATCGCCGATCTCGTCGCCGTCATGCGCAGGAGCCGCTGGATGCGGCGCTTCGACTTCGACCCGGAGGCCGCCGTGCGCCTCGTCTGGCGCGGCTTGCGGCCGGTGAACGTGCCCGCGCCGGTGCGCTACCTCAAGCCCGAGGAAGGCGGCGTCTCGCACTTCAACTACTGGCGCGACAACGTGCTCCTCTCGTGGATGTACACGCGGCTCTTCTGCGGCTTCGTCGCGCGCCTGCCGGTGCTCGTCTGGCGCAGGCTCTCCCTCTCCCTCACGCCATCCCGCCGTTGATGCCGATCACCTGGCCGGTGATGTAGCCCGCCGCGTCCGAGGCGAGGAAGGCGACGAGCTCGGCGACCTCCTCCGGGCGCCCGGCGCGCTGCATCGGCACGAGGCGCTCGATCGTCGCGCGATCGAACGTGGCCTCGGTCACGGGCGTGGCGACGAGGCCCGGCGCGACGGCGTTCACGGTCACGCCGCGGCTCGCGAGCTCGAGCGCGAGGCTCTTCGTCGCGGCATGGATCGCGCCTTTCGCGGCGGCGTAGTTGGCCTGGCCGCGATTGCCGATCTGGGCGGTGACCGAGGTGATGCTCACGATGCGGCCCCAGCGCGCGCGCACCATCGGCATGACGAGCGGGCGCGTCACGTTGTAGAAGCCGTTCAGCGAGACGTCGATCACCCGTTCCCACTGCTCGCGCGACATGCCGGGAAAGGGCGCGTCGTCGTGCAGGCCCGCGTTGTTGACGAGGACGTCGACCGGCCCCGCTTCGAGCAGGCCCTCGAGCGTCGATTGCGCCTCGGCCCCGTCGGTGACGTCGAACGCGATCGCGCGCGCGGTGCCTCCCGCGGCGACGATCGACTGCGCGAGCCCCTCGGCCGCCGCGACGTTGCGATGCGCGTGTACCAGGACCTGCAGCCCCGATGCCGCGAGCCGCCGGCAGATCGCCGCGCCGATCGCGCCGCTTCCCCCGGTCACCAGCGCGCGACGGCTCATCGTGGCGGCGAGGAAGGCGCCGTGGCATCGAGCACGATCGCCACGCGCCCTTCGGCGAGCGCCCGCCCGGCGGCGCTCACGCGGAACGCGTAGAGCACGGCGCCCGCGCCTTCGCCCGCGCGCTCCACTTCCACGTCGAGGGGGCCGGCGACGTCGTCCAGGCGCGAGGCGTGGAACGCGACGCCGCGCGCGCTCGCGAGGAAGCCCGCGGCGGGCGGGGGCGCGTCGCCTGCCGCGAGCGCGCCGTGGGCCGCGGCCGCCTGCGCGGCGTACTCGATCGCGCCGGCGATCGGCAGGCGGCCGTCGCGGCGCAGGGGATGGTCCGGCGCGGCGTGGCTTCGCGCGCGCGCATGCAGCCGCTCGCCGTCCCAGGACACCACCTCGTCGAGGAGGCACATGGCGCCGCGATGGGGAAGGTGCGAGGCGAGCCACTCGCGGCCGCGCGCGGCGGCGTTCAAGGACGGATCTCCACGCGCAGGCGCAGGCCGTCGAGGTATTCGAGCGTCACGGCGCCCGGCTCGCCGCGTGCGAGCCGCGCGAGCAGCGGCAGCGCGCGCGCCGCGGGAATCGCCCGGCGCAGCCGTTCGAGCCCCGCATCGTCCATCGCCTGCGGCGCCTCGTCGGTGAAGGTCGCGCCGATCGCGGGGCCGCGGCCTTCGCCCGGCGCCGCGAGCACCATCGCGACCGCGAACGGTTCGGGAACGGGCCGCGTGGCGTGGAGCGGCTCGGGATAGGGCGCGTCGTAGGCGACGAGCACCACGGGGAGCTGCGGCTCCGCGGCGAGGCGCGCGAGCGCTTCCAGCAGGCCCGCGCCGAAGCTCGCGTCGAAGGCGCCCATGGAGTCGGCGCTCGCCGTGGCGCCGGTCGCGATGCCCCAGTAGCCCGCGGGCGCGTTGTGCACCGAGTTGTGGAAGCGCGTCGGCGAGATCTGCCGGTCGTCGGAGGCGAGCACCTCGCAGATCGCGTGGCAGTTCTCGCCGTCGCCGCTCGAGGAGGCGAACACGGCCGCGAGCCGGGCGGGGTCGCGGCCTGCGGCGCTCGCCGCCTC
>DATIVM010000240.1:0-11755 GCA_035465975.1 Usitatibacter sp. | reverse complement strand
CGGCGAACGGCGCCAAAAAGTAATCTGACCCCATTTTCCGCCATAATCTTTCCGCCATGGCCGCCGTCACCCCGACACCCCGCGTCGACCGCAAGCTCCAACTGCGGGAGGTCCTCGACTGGATGGTCGAGGACGGCCTCGTCGCGGCCGAGCCGGCGGCGAAGCTGCTGCAGGACGCGCGCTTCTCGCGCGGCGGAAGCCGCCACCCGGTGGTGGTGATCTCGGAAGCCCGCTGGCGCTCGCTCAAGCCCCCGTGCCCGGCCCTCACGGCGGATGCGATCACCGAATGGCTGGCGGGGAAGCTGCGCATACCGTACTACCACATCGATCCGCTCAAGATCGACCTCAAGTCGGTGACCGCGGTGATGTCCTCGGAGTACGCGCAGCGCCGCGCGATCCTGCCCGTGGAAGTGAACGGCCGCGAGGTGACCATCGCCACCGGCGAGCCGCTGCTCTCGAGCTGGGAGGCCGAGCTCTCCGAGATGCTGCGCCTCAACATCAAGCGCGTCTTCTCGAACCCGGTCGACATCGAGCGCTACCAGGGCGAGTTCTTCAACCTCGCCAGGAGCATGAAGCGCGCCGAGGCCTCGGGCGTGCCGCAGGCCGCGGAACTCACCAACTTCGAGCAGCTGGTCGAGCTCGGGAAGGCCGGCCGCACCCTCGACGCGAACGACCACCACATCGTCCACCTCGTCGACTGGCTCTGGCAGTACGCCTTCGACCAGCGCGCGAGCGACATCCACCTGGAGCCGCGCCGCGACGTGGGGGTGCTGCGCTTCCGCATCGACGGCGTGCTGCACGAGATCTACCAGGTCCCGTACCCGGTGATGGTCGCGATGGTGGCGCGCATCAAGATCCTCGCGCGCATGGACGTGGTGGAGAAGCGCCGGCCGCAGGACGGGCGCATCAAGACCCGCATGCCCGACGGCGAGGAGATCGAGCTGCGCCTCTCGTCGCTGCCGACCGCCCACGGCGAGAAGCTCGTGATGCGCATCTTCGATCCCGAGGTCCTGATGCGCGACTTCAAGGACCTGGGGTTCACGCAGGAAGAGCACGAGATCTGGCAGAGGCTCATCCGCGAGCCGGGCGGCATCCTGCTCGTCACCGGGCCGACCGGATCGGGCAAGACGACCACCCTCTACACGACGCTCAAGCAGCTCGCGACCTCCGAGGTGAACGTCTGCACCATCGAGGACCCGATCGAGATGATCGATCCGCGGTTCAACCAGATGCAGGTGCAGCCGGACCTCGACGTCACCTTCGCCACCGGGGTGCGCTCCCTCATGCGCCAGGACCCGGACATCATCATGGTGGGCGAGATTCGCGACCACGAGACGGCCGACATGGCGGTGCAGGCGGCGCTCACCGGCCACCTCGTGCTCTCGACGCTGCACACCAACGACGCCCCGACCTCGATCACGCGGCTCCTCGACCTCGGCGTGCCCGCGTATCTCCTCAACTCGACGCTGCTCGGCGTGATGGCGCAGCGCCTGGTGCGCACGCTCTGTCCGAGCTGCAAGGAGAAGGTTTCGTTCCAGCGCGAGGAAGAGCATCGCGTGTGGAACGCGCTCTGCTCGCCCTTCAAGGCGAGCCCGCCCGAGCACGTGTACCGGCCGGTGGGCTGCCTCGAATGCCGCAACACGGGATACCTCGGCCGCGTCGGCATCTACGAGATCATGCAGGTCACGCGCGACCTGAGGCGGCTCATCACCCAGGACACCGAGATCGTCGGGCTCACGCAGGCCGCGTACAAGGCCGGCATGCGGCCGCTGCGCGTCTCCGGCGCGGCGAAGATCGCGCAGGGCACCACCACCCTCGAGGAAGTCCTCAAGACCGCTCCCCTCCCGTGAAAGAATGGGGACAGACCCCTTTTTCCTCCAGGCGGGAAAAGGGGTCCGTCCCCATTTTCCCTGCATGAAACTCGCGCTGCGTATCCTGCTTGCCGTGATTCTCTTGCTCGCGCTCGTCGCGGCGGGCGCCTGGGGGTGGCTCGCGCGCTCGCTCCCGCAGCTCGACGGCACGGCGCCCGCGCCGGGGCTTTCCGCCGCCGCGCGCATCGTGCGCGACGTCGAGGGCGTGCCGCACATCTTCGCGGCGAGCGAGCGCGACGGCTGGTTCGCCATGGGCTACGCGCACGCGCAGGACCGTCTCTGGCAGATGGAGTTCCAGCGCCGCGTGGCGCAGGGGCGGCTCTCGGAGTTGCTCGGCGAGCGCGCCTACGACGTCGACCGCCTCATGCGCACGCTCGGCATCGCGCGCGTGTCGGAGCGGATCGTCGCGAACCTCGATGCCGGAACGCGCGCGAACCTCGAGGCGTACGCCGCGGGCGTGAACGCCTTCCTCGCCGCGAAGCCCGTGCTGCCGGTCGGCTTCCAGGTGTTCGGCATCGAGCCCGCGCCGTGGAAGCCGGCGGACTCGATCGGCTGGCTCCTCGTGATGGCGTGGGACCTCTCGGGCAACTGGCGGCTCGAGCTCGCGCGGCTGCGCTTCTCCGCGAAGCTGGGGCCGCAGCGCACGGCGGAGCTCCTGCCGCCCTATCCCGGCGACAAGTACCCGCCGCTGCCCGATCTGCACGCGCTCTACGCGGAGGTGGCGCCGCAGGCCAACGCGCTCCTCGCCGCCTATCCGCCGCCCGGCGAATCCATCGGCTCGAACAACTGGGTCGTCTCCGGTGCCCGCAGCGAGACCGGGAAGCCGCTCCTCGCGAACGATCCGCACCTGGGCCTGCAGGCGCCGTCGCTCTGGTATCTCGCGCACGTCTCCACGCCGCAGGGCAACGTGGTGGGCGGGACGCTCCCCGGCATCCCGTTCGTGGTCCTCGGCCGCAACGACCGGCTCGCGTGGTCCATGACCACGACGAACAGCGACACGCAGGACCTCTTCGTCGAGCGCGTCGTGCCGGGAGACCCCTCGCGCTACGTGACGCCCACGGGCACCGCCCGCTTCGAGGTGCGCGACGAGGTCATCCGCGTGGGCAACGAGGAACGGCACATCCGGGTGCGCTCGACGCGCCACGGCCCGGTGATCTCCGATGCGGTGAAGGCGGCCCACGACGCCGCTCCATCGGGCGGCGTGATCGCGCTCTCCTGGGCCGGGCTCACGGAGGAGAACGCGACGGCGCGCGCCGGCTTCCGCATGAACCGCGCGCGCAACGAGGCCGAGTTCATCGACGCCCTGCGCGACTTCACCGCGCCGCACCAGAACGTCGTCTTCGCCGATCGCGACGGGCACATCGGCCTCATCGCCGCGGCGCGCGTCCCGGTGCGCCGCCCCGACAACGAGGCGATGGGCCGCGTCCCCGTGCCCGGCTGGGACGCGAGATACGACTGGCAGGGCTTCCTGCCCTTCGAGCAGATGCCGCGCGTGCTCGATCCGCCCGAAGGGGAGATCGTGACCGCGAACGACAAGATCACCCCGCCCGGGTACCGGCCGTTCCTCGGCTTCGACTGGTTCCCGCCGTACCGCTCGGACCGCATCCGCGAGCGGCTCGCGATGAAGGCGAAGCACTCCATCGACTCCTTCGCCTCGATCCAGGCCGATACGGTGTCGCGCCTCGCCCGCGAGCTGCTGCCGTTCGCGCTCGCGGCGCGGCCGGCGACGGAGGCGGGAAAGAAGGCGCGCTCGCTCCTCGAAGGATGGAACGCCGACATGCGCGCCGACGAGCGCGCGCCGCTCGCCTTCGCCGGGTGGTACCGCGAGCTCACGCGCCTCGTGTATTCCGACGAGCTGGGCGAGCTCTTCCACGACTCGTGGGACATGCGCGCCACCTTCATGATCGCCGTGATGAAGAACGAGAACGGGGAGGGGCGCTGGTGCGACGACGTCACGACGCCCGCCCGCGAGAGCTGCGCCGGGATGGCCGCGCGCGCGTTCGACCGCGCGGCCGAGGACCTCGGCAAGCGCTACGGCGGCATCGAGCGCTGGGGCGAGGCGCACTACGCCACGGGCGACCAGCGGCCCTTCGGCTTCATGCCCATCGTGAAGCGCCTGTTCAACATCGAGCCGCGGACGCCGGGCGACACCTACTCGATCGACGTGGGCCACTACTTCATGCGCGACGAGGAGCGGCCCTTCGCCAACCGGCATGCGCCGAGCCTGCGGGCGATCTACGACCTCGCCGACCTCGACCGCTCGCTCTACATCCAGTCGACGGGCGAATCGGGCAACTTCCTCTCGCCGTGGTACGCGAGCTTCGCGGAGCGCTGGGCGAAGGTGCGCTACATCCCGATCCCGACGCGACGCGAGGCGATCCGGGCGGCGCATACGCTCACGCTCGAGCCGCGCTGACCCGTCATTCCCGGATGACCCGTCATTCCCGAGTCATCGGGAATCCACGCCTTCACCCAGCAGCTCGCGCATCATCGCCGACTCGCGCGCGTAGAAGCCCTCGGTGTGGAAGGTCTCCGCGAGCTTGTAGAGCTCGTAGTCGAGGTGGTGGCAGAGCTCGTGGACGAGCGTGCGCAGGAACGTGCGGAACTTCACCACCTGCACGCGTTGCGCGGTGCGCATCCAGACGCTGATGCGCGCCGTGGACCCGGTCACCTCGTCGGGCTCGTAGAGTCCCTGCAGCTCGCCGCCCGAATCGGCCGGGCGCCGCTCCAGCACGCGCACGCGGACCGCGGGCGTGCCGAGCTGTCGGTTCAGCGCGTCCACCAGCGCCTGGCAGGCCCGCTCGACCTCCGGCCGCGCGGCGCTTTCGAGCGCCGGCGCGACGGCGTGGGCGAGCGGCACCAGCGCCGGGACGTCGGGCAGCGCGACGCGCCGGATGCCGTCGCTGCGTCGATAGGTGCGCTTGCTCGACGCGGGCAGGCGGTCGTAGTAGGCGAAGGGCATGCGGGGGGGCGTTTCGGGGCGAGACCCTAGGATAGCCGCTCCGCGCCGCCCGCGGCGCCGCGCTTCACGTAAGCTTGGGGACGTGCCGCTTTTCCACGCCGCTCCCTTCGTCCTGCCCCTTCCGGCGGGCCATCGCTTCCCGCAGGGCAAGTCGGCGCGCGTGCGCGCGCGGCTGCTCGAATCGGGCGAGTTCGACGCGGCCGACTTCGCGGTGGCACCGGCCGCGAGCGACGCGGAGCTGGGGCGCGCGCACTGCCCCGAATATCTGCGGCGCGTGCAACAGGGCGCGCTCACGGGGGCCGAGCAGAAGGCGATCGGCTTTCCGTGGTCCGAGGCGCTCGTGGAGCGCTCGCGCCGATCCGCCGGGGCGACGCTCGCCGCGGCGCGGCAGGCGCTCGCCTCCGGGTGGTCCGCGAACGTCGGCGGGGGGACGCACCATGCGTTCCGCGCGCGCGGCGAGGGCTTCTGCGTCTACAACGATGCGGCCGCCGCTGCGCGCGCGATGCAGGCCGAGGCGGGCCTCGCGCGGATCGCGATCGTCGATTGCGACGTGCACCAGGGGAACGGCACCGCGTCCATCTTCGCGGGCGACGAGGCGGTCTTCACGTTCTCGATCCACGCCGCGCGCAACTTCCCCTTCGTGAAGGAGGCGAGCGACCTCGACATCGAGCTCGCCGACGGCACCGGCGACGACGAGTACCTCTGGCACCTCGAGCGCGGGGTCGACGAGACGCTGGAGCGCTCGCGCCCGCAGCTCGTCTTCTACCTCGCGGGCGCCGATCCCTACGAGGGCGACCGCCTCGGGCGGCTGCGCCTCACGCGGCGCGGGCTGGCACGCCGCGACGAGCACGTGCTCGCGACGCTCCACGCGCGTGGCATCCCGGTCGTGCTCGCGATGGCGGGCGGCTATGCGAACGACATCGAGGAGAGCGTGGAGATCCACGCGAACACGCTGCGGACGGCACGGCGGATATGGGAGACGTGAACGACGGCGTCGAGCATCTGGAGGCCTGGTTCGCCGCGAACGGCTGGCGCGCGTTCGACTTCCAGCGCGAGGTCTGGAACGCCTACCTCGCCGGCGAATCGGGGCTCGTGCATTCGGCCACGGGCAGCGGCAAGACGCTCGCCGCGTGGCTGGGACCCCTCGCGGAATGGATCGCCGAGCCGCCCTCTGCCTCGGGAGAGGGCCGGGGAGAGGGCAGGCCGCCCGCGCTCCGCGTCCTCTGGATCACGCCGATGCGCGCGCTCGCCGCCGACACGGCGCATTCGCTCGAGCGTGCCGTCGCGGGATTGGGCCTGCCGTGGACGGTGGGCCTTCGCACCGGCGACACGTCGAGCGCGGAGCGCGCGAAGCAGGCGCGGCGCCTGCCCTCGGCGCTCGTCACCACGCCCGAAAGCCTGTCGCTGATGCTCTCCAACGCCGACGCCCGCGAGAAGCTCTCGGAGCTGCGCCTCGTGGTCGTCGACGAATGGCACGAGCTCCTCGGCAGCAAGCGCGGCGTGCAGGCGGAGCTCGCGCTGGCGCGCCTGCGCCGCTGGAATCCGCGGCTGAGGACGTGGGGACTTTCCGCGACGCTGGGGAACCTCGGCGAGGCGATGGAGCGGTTGCTGGGAAGCGCTCCCTCTCCCTTGGGAGAGGGCCGGGGAGTGGGTCGCATCGTCGAAGGCGCCTCCGACAAGAAGGTCGCCATCGACACGCTCATCCCGCCCGAAGTCGACCGCCTGCCGTGGGCGGGGCACCTCGGCGTCGCGATGCTCGAGCATGTCGTGGAGGCGATCGAATCGTCGCGCTCGACGCTGGTCTTCACCAACGTGCGCTCGGCCGCCGAGATCTGGTACCAGGGCATCCTCGACGCGAAGCCGGAATGGGCGGGGCTCGTCGGGTTGCATCACGGCTCGCTCGACGCGGACGTGCGCAAGTGGGTGGAGCAGGGGCTCAAGGAAGGCCGGCTCAAGGCGGTGGTCGCGACCTCGAGCCTCGACCTCGGCGTGGATTTCTCGCCCGTGGAGCGGGTGCTGCAGATCGGGAGCGCCAAGGGCGTCGCGCGGCTGCTGCAGCGCGCCGGCCGTTCCGGGCACGCGCCGGGCGAGGTGAGCCGCGTCACCTGCGTTCCTTCGCACGCGCTCGAGTTCGTCGAGGCCGCCGCGGCGCGGCGCGCGGCGATCGCCGGGCGGATCGAGGCGCGGCATCCCGTCGACCGGCCGCTCGACCTCCTCACGCAGCACCTCGTCACCATCGCCGCGGGCGAGGGCTTCGACGAGGCGCAGATGAAGGCCGAGGTGATGGCGACGCGCGCGTTCCGCGACCTGGACGACGCCGAGTGGCGGTGGGCGCTCGATTTCGTCACGCGCGGCGGCGAGGCGCTCAAGGCCTATCCCGACTACCGCAAGGTGGCGCTCGACGAGGACGGGCGCTACCGGGTGATGGACGCCGCCATCGCGCGGCGCCACCGCATGTCGATCGGGACCATCGTGTCGGACGCGGCCGTGAACGTGTGCTACCTGCGCGGCAAGCGCCTGGGCAACGTCGAGGAGTCGTTCATCGCGCGCCTCTCGCCGGGCGACGCGTTCGTCTTCGCCGGCCAGCTCCTCGAATTCATCCGCGTCGAGAACATGACCGCGTACGTGAAGCCGGGACGGCCGGGCTCGGCGGTGATCCCGCGCTGGGACGGAGGGCGGTGCCCGCTTTCGAGCGAGGTGTCCGAAGGCATCCGCGAGCTCCTCGAGCTGCACGCCGAGGGCCGCGTGGACGAGACGGAGATGGGCGCGGTGAAGCGGCTGCTCAAGCTGCAGCAGGCCTGGTCGCGCATCCCGAGGCGCAACGAGCTCCTCGTGGAGCAGACGCAGACCCGCGAAGGCCACCACGCGTTCTTCTATCCCTTCGAAGGGCGCCAGGTGCACATGGGACTCTCCGCGCTCTTCGCGCACCGCATCGCGAGGAGCCGCGCCTCCACGTTCAGCCTCTCCTTCACGGACTACGGCTTCGAGCTCCTGTCGCGCGAGCCGTTCGAGCTGCTGCCGCTCCTGAAGGGCGGACTCTTCTCCACCGAGAACCTGCTCGCCGACATGCTCGCGAGCCTCAACGCCGCGGAGCTCTCCAAGCGCCAGTTCCGCGAGATCGCGCGCGTCGCCGGGTTGGTCTTCCAGGGTTACCCCGGACAGCCGAAGACCAATCGCCAGGTGCAGGCGACGAGCGGGCTCATCTACGAGGTCTTCACGCGCTGGGATCCGGAGAACCCGCTGCTCGGCCAGGCCGAGCGCGAGGTGCTCGAGCGCCAGCTCGAGTTCTCCCGCCTCGCCGGGGCGCTGCGCCGCATGGCCGCCACGCCCGTGGTGCTGCGGCGCACGCACAAGCCGACGCCGTTCGCGTTCCCGATCATGGTGGGACGCTTCCGCGAGAAGCTCACGAGCGAGAAGCTCGCCGATCGCGTGCGCCGCATGCAGCTCGAGTTCGACCGCGCCGTCCCGCCCGAGGACGAAGACGAAGGCGTCATCCCCGAGTCGTCGGGGATCCAGGGCTCGCTGTTCGCATGACCGAGTGCGAGATCGCCGGCGAGCGCCTGGTGCTCCTCGCGGAGCGCGCCGCCTACTGGCCCGCCAGGAAGACGCTCTTCGTGGCGGACTTCCACCTCGGCAAGGCGGCGAGCTTCCGCGCGGCCGGGATCCCGCTCCCTTCGGGCACCACGAGCGAAAACGTCGAGCGGCTCGGGCGCGCCATCGACCGCACCGGCGCGCGCCATGTGGTCTTCCTCGGCGATTTCCTGCACAGCGCCGAGGGGCGCGCGGCGCGCACGCTGGAGCGCTTCGGCGTGTGGCGCGCGCAGCGTCACTCCGTCGCGCTCACGGTGGTGCGCGGCAACCACGACCGCAAGGCGGGTGACCCGCCGGGCGAATGGGACGTCGCCTGCATCGAGGAGGGAGAGGCGCTGGGACCGTTCGTGCTCAACCACGAGCCGAGGCCGAGCGCCGCGGGCTACGCGCTCGCCGGACACATCCACCCCGCAGTGCGGCTATCGGGCGACGGCGACGACTCGCTGCGGCTTCCCTGCTTCTGGTTCGGCAAGCGCCACGGCGTGCTGCCCGCGTTCGGCGCGTTCACCGGGAGCGCGGTGGTGCGGCCGCGCCCCGGCGACCGGGTGTTCGTGATCGCGGAAGAGGAGGTGGTGCGCGTCGCCTAGCGCTCGAAGCGCTTCGGGATTGCCGGGCGGCTGGTTTCGCCGGCGGATTCAACGGATCCCGTTCCCATGCCGAATGCCTTCGCGACGCGCGCGATCTTCTGCGGATTGATCACGTTGTCGATCCGCACGATGCGCTCCCCTTGCACCTGGATCTGCAGCACGGAGAGGAGCACCCCGCCCGAGCTCAAGAGGGCCGTCGGCCCGCCGTTCACGTTCTCGATGCGCACGGCGAGGTTCGCCGGGATCTGGTTCGAGAGGCCCGCGTAGAGCCGCGATACCGCGCGCACGCCGACGACGGGTTTCGCCGCCGCGCTCACGAAGCCTCCGCCATCCGCGCGGGACTCGACGTCTTCGGCGAGCAGCTTCGCGAGCCCGTCGAGGTCGCCGCTGCGGCACGCCGCGATGAACGACTCCAGCAGCGCGCGGTGCTTTTGCGCGGGCGCGGCATCCCGCTTGCCCGCGGCGAGACGCTTCCTCGCGCGGCGCAGCGCCTGCCGGCACGCCTCGGGCGTACGCTCGAGCATCGCCGCGACCTCGGCGTGCGAGTAATCGAAGACGTCCGCGAGCACGTAGACCGCGCGCTCGAGCGGGCTCAGGGTCTGCAGCAGCGAGAGGAATGCGAGCGAGACGGACTCGAGCCTTTCCAGGTCGTGCTCCGGCGTCCTTCCATCGGCGGCTTCGACCGGGTCTCCGGTGTCGATCTCGCTCGAGGGGAGCGGCTCCGGAAGCCACACGCCCGGGTACCGTTCGCGCCGATGCCGCGCGCTTCGCAGGTGGTCGAGGCACAGGTGCGCGGCGACGGTCGCGAGGAACGCGCGCGGGTTCTGCACGTCCGGACGCGGCTGCGCGTACCAGCGCAGGTAAGCCTCCTGGACGATGTCCTCGGCTTCCTCCGCGACCCCGAGCATCCGGTACGAAAGCGCGAAGAGCCGCCCTCGCTCGCCGAGCAGCGGATCCGCGACCGCGCTTACGCCGACTGCCGGTCGTGCAGGCCCACGGTGGCCGTGGCCCGGCCCGACCGTTTCCACACCACGCCCCTGTGGCCGCGTGCCTCGATCTTCAGGGCCCACCATGTGCTTCGACAGATCGCCTCCTTGAACAGCGCCGCGCGCCACCCGGTGAGCATACGCCCCGTCAAGTTTCCCTCGTCGTCGGCCCACTGGACGAGGCCGTCGCGGCGTCCGAGGCTCACGCAATAGAAGAGCAACGCGTAGTCGAACGGGGCCGGCGCGTCGCCGCGCAATTCGCGCGCGAGGTTCTCGGCCGCGTGGGCGCCCATGGGCATCGCGCTCTTGCATCCCATCGGCACGCATTGGCCGGGTGGCGCGCGGAACGACGCGATGTCGCCCACGGCATAGATCGCTTCGTCGGAGAGGGATCTCAGCGCCCCGTCCACCAGCGCCCGGCCGCGGGCATCGAGTGCGACTTCCAGTTGCCGAGGCAGCGGCGGCGGCTCGAAGCCCGCGGCCCACAGGCAGGCGTCGAATGCGATCGGTCCCCCGCTGGTCTCCAGCCGCGTGGCGCTCACGGAACGGACGGATACCCCTTCATGGACATCCACGCCCAGCTTCCTTCCGAGCGCGTCGAGGACATGCCGTCGCGCTCGCGTGCCGAACCCGCTCGCGACCGGCTCCCGGCTCACGAGATGCACGCGAAGATGCGGAAACGCCTCGGCGATCTCGCCGGCGGACTCGATCGCCGTGAGCCCGCCACCGACCACGGCGACGTGGCTGCCGGGCTGGAGCGATCGGAACCGGTTATGGACCGCGCCGGCGGTATCGGGCTCCGGGGCGAGGGTGTGCTCGGCGGCGCCGGGAACGTCGCTGCGCGCAATGCGCGAGCCCATGGCCAGCACGAGCCGGTCCCAATGCATCGAAGCGCCGTCCACCTGGATGGTCCGCGCGGCGCGATCGACGGCTTCCACCTTCCCGGCGACGAGCTCCACGCCGCAACGGCGCAGCAGGTCGTCGATCCGTCGCGGGCGCAGCCGCTGGCCGGCGGAGGCCTGGTGGAGCCGGATGCGCTCGACCAGGACCGACCGGGGATTGAGGAGGCGAATGCGGGCCGGCGTCCCTTGCTTGCGCGCGCGCCAGGCGAGCCGCAACGCGCACGAGAGGCCCGCGTACCCGCCGCCGATGACCGTGATGTCCAAGCTGTTCCCTCCGTTCGTCCGCTCTCATCTCCATGACGAAGGGACGCAGGGAAACGTGACGCGGGGAGCCTCAGCCGTCAGCGCACGGGGGCCCGGATGTCCCCGAAGCGCGGCACGAAGACGCCGCGCTCCCGATCCTCGAGGAAGTGCTCGAGCGTGCGCCGCACCACCGTGAACGCGAGCTCGTGCCACGGGATCTCCTCGGCGGTCACGAGCTTCACCTCGAGGCTCTCGGTGCCGGCGCGGAAATCGTCGTTCAGCAGGCTCGCGCGGAACATCATGTGCACCTGGCTGATGTGCGGGACCGAGAAGACCGTGTAGAGCTCCTCGATCTGCACCTGCGCGTGCGCCTCCTCCATCGCCTCGCGCATCGCGCCCTCGGCCGCGGTCTCCTCGTTCTCCATGAAGCCCGCGGGGAGCGTCCACAGGCCGTAGCGCGGCTCGATGGCGCGCCGGCAGATAAGGATGCGATCGCCGCGCACGGGGATGGAGCCCACGACGATCTTCGGGTTCTCGTACTGGATCGCGCCGCAGGCGTCGCACACCGCGCGGTTCAGCGTGTCGCCTTCGGGAATGCGGCGTGTGACCGTCG
>DATIVM010000239.1:0-1805 GCA_035465975.1 Usitatibacter sp. | reverse complement strand
TCTTCGCCTACCACACGTGGAGCTGGTTCCGCATCATGCCGAAGACCATGCCCCCGATGCGGGTCGGCGGACGCCGGCTCGCGGACCGCAGCGTGACGCTGCTCGGCGTGGCGGCGGCGATCGTCGCCTCGCTCGCCTTCTTCCTCGTCGTGACATGGCTTTCGCGATGAAGCGCTCGAACCAGCCGGTGTTCTGGCTCCTCTTCGGCGCCGGGGGCATGCTCTCGGCGCTGCTCGGCGCGGCGCTCGTGTTCGTGACCGGCGTCGCCGGGCCGCTGGGGCTCGAGCCGCGCGCGGCGATGAGCTACGGCGCGCTCCTCGCCTTCGCGCGCAACGGCCTCGGCAAGCTCTTCATCTTCGCGGTGATCGCGCTCTTCATGTGGCACGGCGCGCACCGCATCTACCACACGCTCCACGACCTGGGGCTGCCGACAAACCTGGTCGCGAAGCTCGCGTGCTACGGCACCGCGTTCCTCGCGACGGTCACCGCGGCCGAAGCGTTGCTGAGGATCGGGTTCTAGGGGGGCTCGTCGCCCCCGCGAAGGCGGGGGTCCACGGTGGGTTCCCGCCTCCGCGGGAACGACGACGCGCTCAGCGGACGATGAGCACCGGCGCCTTGACGGTGGCGATCACCTTCGTCGCGACGGAGCCCAGCACCAGGTTCGAGAGTGCGCCCTCGCCGTGGGAGCCCATGACGACGAGGTCCACCTTCTTCTTCTTCACCGCGGCGGCGATCTGCTCGGCGACGTTGCCCGTGACCCAGGTCGCCTCGTAGGCGACCTTCGCCTTGTCGAGCTCCTTCGTCGCGACGCGCAGCGCCGCCTCGCTGTCTTCCCGGAGGTACTGGTCGATGGCCTCCCGGCCCGCCTTGGCCGCGGCCCCGGGGTAGGGAATCGGCGGATGGACGTGGAGGACCAGCACCTCGGGGGGCTGCGCGAACCACGAGAGGTGCGTCACGAGGTGGCGCGCGGCGCGGCGCGTGAACGCGGAATTGTCGGCGGCGAGCAGGATCTTCATGGGGTGGATTTGCGGATTGGGCCGGATCCGCATTCTAGACCGGTCGAGCGCGCCGGCCGGATGATCCGGGTCAAGGGGCCGGGCGAGCCGGGCGCGAAAATGGCGCGTGACCCCGGCCACACCCGTCTTCACCGCCCGCGGCCTCACCAAGGTGTACCGCACCGGAGGCCTGGAGGTGCACGCGCTGCGCGGCATCGACCTCGAGATCCGCCCGGGCGAGCTGATCGTGCTCCTCGGCCCCTCGGGCAGCGGCAAGAGCACGCTCCTCAACATCCTCGGCGGCCTCGATACGCCGACCGCGGGCGACGTGCGCTGCCGCGACCACCGGCTCACCGGCGCGCGGGAGGCGGACCTCACGCGCTATCGCCGCGAGCACGTGGGCTTCGTGTTCCAGTTCTACAACCTCATCCCCAGCCTCACCGCGCGCGAGAACGTGGCCCTCGTGACCGACATCGCGGAGCGGCCCATGGCGCCCGAGGAAGCGTTGGGGCACGTGGGGCTCGCCGAGCGCCTCGACCACTTTCCCGCGCAGCTCTCGGGCGGCGAGCAGCAGCGCGTGGCGATCGCGCGCGCCGTCGCCAAGAACCCGGCAGTGCTGCTGTGCGACGAGCCGACCGGCGCGCTCGAGTCGGCCACCGGGGTGGTGGTGCTGGAAGTGCTGGAAAAGGTGAACCATGAACTCGGCACCCTGACCGTGCTGATCACCCACAACGTCGGCATTGCCGACATGGCCGATCGGGTGATCCGCCTGTCCGATGGCCAGATCGCCGATATCCACGAAAACGCCTC
>DATIVM010000238.1:0-3260 GCA_035465975.1 Usitatibacter sp. | reverse complement strand
TCCCCGCCACGAAGAAGGGCGACCTCCAGCGCATCGCCTCGTGGGATGCGCTCATCGCGCTCGCCGCCTTCGCCCTCGGCTTCTACCACTGGATCTTCGAGGCGGACCTCATCCAGCGCGCCGGCGACCCGACCGCGACCGACCTCGCGGTCGGCATCGCCGTGATCGTCCTGGTGTTCGAGGCGGTGCGCCGGACGATGGGCTGGGCGCTGCCGATCATCTGCGGCGCGTTCCTCGCCTACGGCCTGTGGGGCCAGTACCTGCCCGACGCCATCGCGCACCGGCCCTTCGCGTGGAGCCAGATCGTCGAGCAGCTCTACCTCGGCACCGAGGGCATCTACGGCACGCCGATCCTGGTGTCGGCGACCTACATCTTTCTCTTCATCCTCTTCGGGAGCTTCCTCGAGCACGCGGGGATGATCCGGCTCTTCAACAACGTCGCGCTGGGCCTGGTCGGCGGGGCGCGCGGCGGGCCGGCGAAGGTGGCGGTGATCTCCTCGGGCTTCATGGGCACGATCAGCGGCTCCGGCGTCGCGAACGTGCTCACCGTGGGCCAGTTCACGATCCCGCTCATGAAGCGCTTCGGCTACAGCGCGCAGTTCGCGGGCGCCGTGGAGGCCACCTCGAGCATGGGCGGCCAGATCATGCCGCCGGTGATGGGCGCGGTGGCGTTCATCATGGCCGAGACGCTGAACCTGCCCTACGTCGAGATCTGCAAGGCCGCGGCGATCCCGGCCATCCTCTACTACACGACCGCCTTCTGGATGGTGCACCTGGAAGCGGGCCGCGCCCACCTCATGGGGCTGCCGAAGGACCAGCTGCCGAGCGCCTGGCGCGCGGTGCGCGACTACTGGTACCTGCTGCTGCCGCTCGCCGCCCTCGTCTTCATGCTCTTCGACGGCTTCACGCCGATGTTCGCCGGCCTCACCGGCCTCGCGCTCACCTCGGTGCTGATCCTCGGCGCCGGCATCGCCGCGCGCCTCGGCACGATGGCCTTCCGGATCTTCTTCTGGATCGCCATCGGGCTCGCCTCGGCGTCGTTCTTCAAGTGGGGCGTGTGGCCGGTGCTGGGCGTGATCGCGGTACTGGTCGCGGTGAACTGGGTCGTGCAGGGCGGGCGCGAGACGCTGCACACGATGCGCGACAGCCTCGTGGACGGCGCCAGGCAGGCGCTCCCGGTCGGGCTCGCGTGCGCGATCGTGGGCGTGATCATCGGCATCCTCACGCTCACGGGCACGGCGTCGAGCTTCGCGGGCTTCATCCTGGAGGTGGGATCGAAGAGCCTCTTCGCCTCGCTCGTCCTCACGATGATCGTGTGCCTGATCCTGGGGATGGGCATCCCGACGATCCCGAACTACATCATCACCAGCTCGATCGCGGCGCCGGCGCTCCTCAAGCTCGGCGTGCCGCTCCTCGTCTCGCACATGTTCGTGTTCTATTTCGGGATCATGGCCGACCTCACGCCGCCGGTCGCGCTCGCCGCGCTCGCCGCCTCCTCGATCGCGAAGGAGTCGTACATGAAGATCGGCGTGAAGGCGACGCAGATCGCGATCGCCGGGTTCGTGATCCCGTACATGGCGGTGTACGACCCGTCGCTGATGCTGCAGGGCGGGCACTGGTACAACACGCTCTACATGGTCTTCAAGGCGGTGGTCGCGATCTGCCTCTGGGGCGCGACGGCGATCGGCTACCTGCGCGCACCGCTCAACTGGGCCGAGCGCGCGGTGAGCGGAGCGGCGGCGCTGCTCCTCGTGGTCGCGATCCCGCTCACCGACGAGATCGGCTTCGCGCTGGGCTTCATGGTCGTCGCCTACCAGTTCTTCAAGGCGCGCCGGCTGGCCACCGCGCCGGCGGCATGACGCCGCTGCTCTGCCTCGCCTCGGCGACCACCGTCGTCTCCCTCGCCGCACCCGCCTTCACGCTCGCCTGGAACCATTCCATCGAGCACGTGCGCTGGGAAGAGGATTACCGGCTGGTCGGCCATCGGATCGAGCTGGTGGAGGCGCGCATCCAGGGCTCCGCGGCGGGCATGGATCCGCCGCCCGGTGCGCGCTTCGACGGGGTGTGGTGGCACTACGCGCCGCGGGACCGCTGGCACGACGAGCTGCTCCTCGCCCGCTCGCCCTACACCGCGGATTACGAGCTCTGCATCGCCGGAAGCTGCCGTTCGCTCGCCGTGATCCTCCCGCAGAAGGAAGGCGTCACCCGGGCGTACGCGTGCCCCGCGGGCGCTGGCGGGCGCTGACGGTCAGATGCGGCCCATCAAGAGCAGCACCACGATGATCACCAGCACCAGCCCGAGCCCGCCGCTCGGCCCGTAGCCCCAGCCGCGGCTGTAGGGCCACGCGGGGATCGCGCCGAGGAGCAGCAGCACCAGGACGATCAGCAGGATGAGTCCGAGCGACATGTCGACCTCCAACGTTGGATTGCGTGCGGATTTGGACAACCGCGGCGCAACGGCCGGCGTGTCAGGAAGGCGCTTTCCGTTGTAGGACGCCGGACGAGGCCGGATCAGAATCCGTACAGCTGCGCGGGGTTCGCGACCAGGATGCGCTTGCGCGTCGGCTCGTCGCCGACCCATTCCTGCAGGAGGTCGAGCAGCGCGGCGTCGTCGGGCTTGGTGTGCGGCTCGGTGGGATGCGGCCAGTCGCTCCCCCACAGCATCCGCTCGGGCGCGTGCTCGATGAGCGCCTGGCCGATCGGGCGGACGTCGGCGTAGCGCGGCGAGCCGACGCGCGAGTCGAGGTACGGCGCGCACAGCTTCACCCAGGTGCGGCCGGCGTCGAGCAACCGCTTGATGACCGCCATGCAGGGATGGTGCAGGCCCTGCGGCTGCGGCACGCGCCCGTAATGGGAGAGCACGACGGGACACGGAAGCGCCGCCAGCGTCTTCTCCAGCGCGACGAGCTGCTCGCCGCGGGCGTGGAGTTGCACGTGCCAGCCGAGCTCGTGGATGCGCGCGGCGAGCGGCGCGATCGTGTCTGCGCCCGCCACCTCGGTGTGCGGATCGTGGATCGGGAAGCGCAGCCCGCGAATGCCCGCCGCGTGCAGGGCCGCGAGCTCCTCGTCGCCGATCGTGGGATGCGCGACCGCGATGCCGCGCGCGTTCCCGATCCCGAGCTGCGCGACGGCTTCGACGGTCACGCGATTGTCCGTGCCGTAGGCGGCGGGCTGCACGAGGACCACGCGCGACGTGCCGATGCGCGCCTGCAGCAGCTTGTATTCCTGCACCGACGCGCCGCTCACCGAAGGCAGGCTCG
>DATIVM010000237.1:0-3741 GCA_035465975.1 Usitatibacter sp. | reverse complement strand
CGGCTTGACGACGATGCGCCGCGTGAACGCCCACAGGATCATCGCGAGGACGATCAGGTTCATCACGTCGATCGCGGTGTAGAGCGGCTTGTAGACGATCGCCGGCAGCAGCGCGAGCGACACGCCCGGGATCACGCCGCTGATGAAGATGTCGACCGTCGCGATCGTGATGATCAGGAAGCCCCAGAAGATGAACAGGTGGTGCCAGCTCTTCTGGTGCTGCGGACCGACCTCGGCGACCTTCTTCTGGCCGAAGAAGTAGATGCCGATATCGAGGATGCGCCCGCCGATCTCGTCCAGGCGCGGCCGCGGGTCGGGGACTCCCGCGAAGACAGCGCGTCCAAAGATCCAAGTCGTGCGGGCGAAGAACGCCAGCGACGCCGCGAGCAGGAGGATGAAGATGACCTGGGTCACGACGCATCGAGTCGTACCATGCGCACACGCAGATTGTCATTGCGCCCCGCGCCCTTGACGTAGTGATCGCGACCCGTTGTCGCAGCGCTCCGAACCCGTCATGGTGTGAAGACCACCCGCGATGGCCGACAACGCCAACATCCTGGTCGTGAGCGACCTCCATTTTGGAGAGGAGCTCCTTCCGGGCGCGACGGCCGAGCGCCGCCGCGCGGTCGACCTCGGCGCCGAGGCGTTTCGCGATTTCCTTCGTTATCACGCGGTCCGCCGCATTGATGGCCGCCCCTGGCGCCTCGTCATCGCGGGCGACCTCTTCGACTTCATGTCGGTGGTCATCCCGCCCACCCGCGACCTGCCGGCCCGCTCGGCCGATGAACGCCGCTTCGGCCTCTCGCGCGGCATCCGAGCCGGCGTCAGGCGCATGGCGCGCATCTGCGAGAACCACAAAGCCCTCCTCACGGAGATGGCGCGCTTCGCGACCGCCGGCCACTCGATCGACATCGTGGTCGGCAACCACGACATCGAGCTCCTCGACCCGGGCACCGTCGCCGAGCTCGATCGCCACCTGCGCGCCGCCGGCGCCGATGACCGCGCCGCGTCCCGCATCCGCGTCGTCCCGTGGTTCGTCTACGTCCCCGGCGTCGCCTGGATCGAGCACGGCCACGTCTATGACGAAGGCTGCAGCTTCGAGTTCAACCTCGCCCCCTGCGACCCGAAGGACGGCAAGCTCGTCTACAACGCCGACTACGCTGCCACGCGCTACCTCGCCGCGAGCGTGCCCGAGATCGATCCGCACGGCATCGAGGAATGGTCGTTCTGGGGCTACATGCGCTTCGCGTGGGATCAGGGCGCGCGCTCGTTCGGCCGCCTCCTGGTCGCCTACACGCGCTTCTCGTGGTCGCTGATCGCCGCGCGCGCGCTCCACCAGTCGATCCGCCGCCGCGACCGCCGCCGCCGTGCGCACCGCGAGCGCCTGACCCAGGTCGCTGCCGACGGCGGCCTCCCCGTCGACACCGCGCGCGCGATCGATCGCCTCGCTCGCACCCCGCTCACGGTGAGCTGGCGCCGCCTCGGCCGCATGCTGCAGCTCGATCGCTTCGCGAGTTTGATCCTCACCGCGCTCGCGATCCTCATCATGCTGATCGCGCTGCCGCTGTCGTTCGCGCTGCTCGGCGCGGCCGGCGCCCTCCTGATCGCCCACGGCGTGCAGCGCTGGCTGGGCAAGCACCTCGTGACCTCGCAGCTGCCGATGCGCGCCGTCCCGCAGCGCCTCCGCAAGCTGATCGACGCACCCGCGGTCGTCTTCGGCCACACGCACGATCCGCGGTGGCAGCCGCTCCGCGGCGGCGGCGTCTACGTCAACTGCGGCACCTGGCTGCCCGCCACGCGGCCGGGCCTGCGCCGAAGCTTCACGCACGTGCTGATCCAGCCGAGGACGGGCGTGCTGCCGCTCGTCGAGCTACGGCAATGGCGCGAGGGCGGCTCGCAGCCGTTCGACGCGAGTGCGGACCTGGGCGCGGGCGTGACGGCGCCGGGCGCGGCGCACGCGGTGATCGACTGGACGGAAGTCGCGTAGCGGCGCCGGCGTCGCGGTGACGCGCGCGGGAACGGCGCGCGGGAACGGGAACGGCGCGCGGGAACGGGAACGGGAACGCCGGGCGGAAACGACGCGCTTGGGATCCCGGAGCTGTCGTGCGCGCGGTCCACGTGCCTCCGCTCGGAGCTCTCGCCCGGCTCGGCGCTTGCGCATCGCACCGCGCCAGCTCGCGCGGTGGTCTCGCACGTGACCAGCACGCGCTCGGCATGCGCTCGCTGTCACGGCGCGTGCGCGCGCCATCGCTTCGGGCGAGAGAGCTCCACCGTTGCGCTCGATCTCATCCGCCAGCTGCGTCCGATCGTCGAGCAGATCAAGATGCACGATGCGCATCTCGCCGATCAGCTTCGGCGCGCTGCCACCAACACGCTCGCGAACCTCGCCGAAGGTCAGCGCCGCGCTGCCGGCAACAAGCGGCGCGCGTACGAGACCGCGCACGGCGAAGCGCGCGAGATGCTCGGCTGCCTCGACTGCGCGCTCGCGTGGGGCTACGCGACCGACGACGCGCAGGCGCGCGTCACGCTCGATCGCCTGCTCGGCCTGTGCTGGGGCCTCACGCATTAGACCCGCCGTCGCGGCCGGGACCGCACGGTCGACCAATGTATATCCCGAGACAAGGGCGGGGACCGCACAGCCTGGAATGACAACGGTCGACCCGTGTCATTCCGAGGTGCGCGGGGGTGGGCTCGATGCGCGGGATATCCATTGGTCGACCGCCGCGTCCGGTGCCGGACAGACGTGAGGCTGGCGACGCGATGGGCCGGCGACGCGATGGGCTGGCGACGCGATGGGCCGGCGACTGCGCCGCCGGATCGCGGAGATCAGCGGCGCGGATGCGTGAGCCGCCACAGCAGCGCGAGCAGGCGATCGAGGATCGCGCGAGCGCGCTCCGGATCGTCGATCCAGCCCCACGCTTCGGCAACCGCGAGCGCGCCCTTCACCTCGTTCGCGCTGCCGTGCGCGACCTCGTAGTGGCGGCGCTGGTTGCCGCCGCCGGAGCGCTGGCCTTCGCTGAGGTTGAGCGTGACGCTGGTCGCGGCGGTGCGCAGCTGGGTCGCGAGCTCGCGATCGAAGCGCTGGATGGCGGGCAGGAGCGTGCGCAGCTCGCGGATGAGATCGAGAGAGACGTCGTGGGCGATGAACATGGTGGCTTGCCTTTCGCGAACGCGCGCCGAGAAGGGGTTGTGGTTGGGTGGGCGTGCGCGAGCCGGTTGGCTGAGCACGGGTGTGGTTCTTCTCTTGGGGAGCCCCTTGGGGGCCTCCCGGAGCGGCGGGCGAGCTCGGGCGCGTTCGCCCGCCGGCGAGGAGCGCGCACGCGCCGTGACAGCGAGCGCACGCCGGCCGCGTGATCAGGCTGGGCGAGACCACCGCGCGAGCTGGCACGTGCGCGATGCGCAAGCTACGAGCCCAGGGCGCGCCCGAGCGAGTCCGACGCGGAGGGGCCGCCGAAGGCGGCACGCGTATCGGTGCGTCGTCTCGCGCTCCGAACCCCGCCCCGTGTCTTGGTACGAACGCCGGTTCGAGCGCGTGTTCGAACAAAACCCCGAGAGGGTGGCCCCGCTTATGGGGGCAGTGAGACGGTTGCGGTTGCGGTTGCGGTTGCGGTTGCGGCTGCGGTTGCGGTTGCGGTTGCGGTTGCGGTTGCGGTTGCGGTTGCGGTTGCGGTTGCGGATTCTTCGGATCCGTCTTCGACGCCGGCTGCGCCTGCACATACCTCGGCGCCGCGACCACCACCA
>DATIVM010000236.1:0-16031 GCA_035465975.1 Usitatibacter sp. | reverse complement strand
CGCCTCGTCGAGGGCGATGCGCAGCGCGAGTGGGAGCGCCTCGCCCCCCGTGCGGTCGAAGGCGGTGCCGGCGCCGGCGTCGTCCACGAGCAGCCCGCGGCGCGCGGCGAGCACGAGGTTCCAGTCGCCGTCGCCGCCCGCGAGGAGCGCGCTTTCGCACCACGCGCGCGCCGGGCGCATCCCCGCGCCGCGCAGCGCCGCGAGCACCGCGTCGAGCCACGCGCGGTCGATCACCGCGACCAGCGTTTCGCCGCGCGTGTCGGTGGCGCCGGCGACCGCGTGGATGTGCGCCGGATCGGCGAGCAGGCGGTCCTCCACGGCATAGGGCAGCAGCTCGCGCAGCGTCGTGCCGCCCACGCGCGGGAGCTTGAGGCGCGCGAAGAGCACGCGCGAGGCGGGAAGCACGAGCTCCGACGCGTCGGCGCGCGGCGCGCCCGAAAGCGGCGTCGCGTCCTCGCGCAACACCTCGCCGCGCGCGTCGAGGAGCATCCACGCCCAGGGGCTCGCCGCATCGGGGCGCTCGGAGGCGGGGGCGAAGATGCGCAGCTTCATCTCAGTAGCGGGGGCGGCGCCACACGATCGCCGTGCCCACGGGCTTGCCGGCCGCGGCGGTGCGCTCGACGAGCGCCTCGGTCCCGAGCTCGACGTCGTCCTGCGCGACGCGCACCCGCACCGAGAAGAACGCGCTCTTCACGTCGAGCGCGCCGGCGGAGGCGCGCCGATCGAGGCTCGCGACCCATTGCGCGACCTCGGAGGCGCTGCGGAACGGCTTCGCCACGCGCTCGGACACCTTGCGATCGATCGCCTCGCGCGGGATCGTGGGCAGCACCGCCGCGAGGAGCAGCGCGCTCGCGGTGTTGGCGTTGATCGGCGTGCGCGTGGGCGACGGAAGCGCCGTCACGTAGGGCAGCAGCTTCGCGACCGACGCGGCGTCGAAGCCCCTCACGCGATACAGCTCCTCGACCTGCGTCATGGGGCGGTTCGCGGCGCGGTAGGGGCGGGGGAGCGCCAGGTAGTAGCCGTCCTCGGCGCCGGCGCCGCTGGTGAGCTCGGAGTCGCCGTCGATCCAGTCCACCACCGCGTCGGCGAGCTCGGGCGCGAGGCCCCGGGAAGCGAGGAGGCGGCGGAAGATCGCGACATCGTCGTCGCTGCGGCGGTTGCCGAGCACGAGGTTGTTGAGGTTGAACTTGCCCTGCTCGTCGGCGATGTCGCCCGCGACGATCGCGCGCTCGACGGGCAGCGCCGCGATCGGCTGCGCCCAGCCGTCGCCGAGCGCATCCCACGGCGGGCCGGAGCGCGCGTCCTCGGCGAGCACGCCGCGCGCCCAGTCGACGCCCGCCTGCGCGTACTCGTCGGCCTGCGCGCGCGCCGCCACGAGCATCGCCTGGTCGAGCGTCGCCGATTGCTGCGCCAGCATGAACGCCGCGGCCGAGGCGGCGACCGCCACGATCAGGACCGCGGTGATCGCGGCGACACCCGATTGGCGCTCGCGCCTCATTGCATCCTCGGCAGGTCCACCAGCCGCACCACGCGCTCGCCGCTCGCGAGCTCGACGGTCATCTCCACCGCCGCGGGCAGGAGCTCGCTCCCGCCCGGCCACGCGGTGCGCCAATCGTTGCTGCGCGGATCGAGGAAACGGAAGGAGAGGGCGCGCACCGGCGCGAGCACGGTGACCGCCGTGGGCTCCTCGCGCGGCGCCGCGTCCACGCCCGCCCAGGCGAGGCGCTCGACGCGATCGCCCGCGAGCCGGTAGGCCACGCGCTGGGGCGCGGAGAGCGCGTTCTGCTGCAGGGGGCTGCCCGAGCGGGTGAGCGCGAGGCCCTCGCCGTCCTGCACGGTGCCGAGCGACGAGGAGACCGCGGCGAGCGCCGCGCCCGACGGGCCGAGCGCGGGGCGCGCGAGCACCGCGGAGAGGTCGCGCTCGACGCGCGCGACGAAGAGCGAGACGTCGCGCCACTTGCGCGACTCGCGCTGCAGCGCCTCGCGGCTGTCGAGCAGGGCGCCGAGCGCGCGGTACGCGAAGCCCGAAAGGATCGCGAAGATCGCGAGCGCGACCAGCAGCTCGACGAGCGTGAAGCCGATGGCGCGATCGCGCCATCGGCCCGTCGACGCGGATCCCCTATTGCGCCACATAGCCCGTGAGGCGTGCGAGCACGCGGTGGGAATCGCCCGCCTCGGCGACCGCGACGTCCACGCGCCGCAGCGTCGGGTTCGGCGTCTCGCTCACCGTCTCCTCCACGGCGAGGGCGAGCCCGCCCTCCTGCGTGGCGAAGCCGGTGGTGCCTGCGGAGGGGAACACGCGGCGCGCGCGCAGCTCCGCGATGCGGTTCTCCGCGGCCCAGGTGGCGAGCAGCCGCTCGCGGGTCTCGCGTGCGCCGTCGGTGGCGATGCCCGCGGCGCGCGTGGTCGCGGCGAGCGCCACGGCGAGGATCGCCACCGCGACCAGGATCTCGATCAGCGTGAAACCGGCGTCGCGGGGCCGCGTGCGAGCCCGCCCTCGGCGCGCCGCAGGGCCGTTGCGGCGCTTCATGGCTCGGCGACCGCGACGGCGCCCGCCGCGTCCCCCTCGACCGCCCAGGGAAGCCCGCGCACCTCGAGCGCCACGCGGAACGGGATGCCGATGCCGTCGGGCAGGAACACGAGGCGCTCGCCCGCCTTGAGCGGCTGTCCGTCGACGTAGACGGCGGTCACGCGCGCGGCCTCGGCGAGCGCCCGGTCGCGATCCGGCTCGGCGTGCCACGCGTTGGCCGCGAAGCGCCACTCGTGCACGCCGCCGTCGTCGAAGCTCACGGCGGTGGGCCGGCCGCCGAACCACGCCGCGTCGCGGGCGCGCTCGAGCGCAAGGGCGAGGCGCCCCGACTCGCGGCGCCCCACCTCCACGTCGCCGGGAAAGAGGTTGACCGCGGCGAGCGCGACCACGATTCCCATGATCGCCATGACGACCAGGACCTCGATGAGGGTGAATCCGTGTCTATTCCCAGTTCCCAATGTCGGCCCCGCTTCCCTCGCCGCCCGGCGCGCGGTCGGCGCCGAGGCTGAACACGTCGATCTCGCCGTGCACGCCGGGGTTCAGGTACTGGTAGTCGCCGCCCCACGGGTCGCGGGGCAGGCGCTCGAGGTAGCCGCCCTGCTTCCAGTTCTGCGGCACGGGAGGCGACGCCGGCCGCTGCACGAGCGCCGCGAGCCCCTGGTCGGTGCTCGGGTAGAAGCCGTTGTCGAGGCGGTAGAGCTTGAGCGATTGCACGATCGCGCCGATGTCGGCCTTCGCCGCCACGCGCTTCGCCTCGTCGGGGCGGTCCATGATGCGCGGCACCACGATCGCCGCGAGGATCGCGAGGATCGCCACCACGACGAGCACTTCGATCAGGGTGAAGCCGTCGCGTCTTTTCATCACTTGCCTATGAGGGAGTTCAGCTGGAAGATCGGCAGCAGGATCGCGACCACGATCCCGAGCACCAATCCGCCCATCGCGAGGATCATCGCGGGCTCGAACAGCGCCGCGAAGGCGGCGAGCCGCGTCGCGATGTCGTTCTGCTGCTGGCGCGCGGCGCGCTCCAGCGCCTCGTCGAGACGGCCGCTCGATTCGCCGCTCGCGATGAGGTGCACCATCACCGGCGGGAAGGCGCGGGTGGCGGAAAGCGCGCGCGCGAGCGGCATCCCCTCGCGCACGCCGCGGGCGGCGCTCGCGAGCGCCTCGCGCATCGGCACCAGGGTCATCACGCCGGTGCCCGCTTCCAGCGCGGCGAGGATCGGCACGCCGCTGCCCACGAGGATCGAGAGCGTCGCCGCGAGCCGCGCGGCGTCGAGGTGGCGCAGCAGCGCGCCGGCGAGGGGGGCGCGCCACGCGATGCGGTGGATGCGCGCGCGCGCGGCGGGCCGCGCCATCGCCCAGCGCAACGCGACCGCCGCCGCGGCGAAGAGCGCGATCCAGGCGAGCCAGGTCGCGCGCAGGAACGCCGAGAGCCCGATCAGCGCGCGCGTGAGGAACGGCAGGCGCTGGTGCGCGTGCTCGAAGACCTGCACGACCTGCGGCAGCACGTAGACCAGCAGCGCGCCCACCACGACGAGCGCGACCGCGAGGACGATCGCGGGGTAGATGAGCGCGAGCGACAGGCGCGCGCGCAGCTGCTGGCGGTCCTCGAGGTAGGCGGCGAGCCGCGCGAGCACGCGCGGAAGCTGCCCCGAGGCCTCGCCCGCGGCGACCAGCGTGCGGTAGAGCTCGGGAAACGCGCCGGGGAAGGTGGCGAGCGCGCGCGCCACGCTGTTGCCCGCGAGCACCTCGCCGCGCAGCGCCGCGAGCACCTGGCGCAGGCGCTCGTTCTCCGCCTGCTCGATGAGGGCGTTGAACGCCTGCTCCACCGTGAGCCCCGCTTCGAGGAGGGAGGCGAGCCCGCGCGTGAGCTGCGCGACCTGCGTGGACGAAAGCCCCGCGGGACGCATCCGCGCGCCCGCCGCGGGATCGTTCGCCGCGATGACCTCGACGCGCCACGGCGTGAGCCCCTGGTCGCGCAGCGTCGCGCGCGCCTGGCGCGCGCTGTCCGCCTCCAGCACGCCCTTCTGGAGCTTGCCCTCGAGGTTGTAGGCCTGGTACCTGAATCCCGGCATCGACTTGCCTACCGCGTGGCCCTCATGTCCGCGTCACCCTCAATACTTCATCGAGCGAAGTGGCGCCCTCGCGCACCCAGCGCAGGCCGTCCTCCCTCAGGCGCGCCATGCCGCCGGCGACCGCGTGCTCGCGCAGCTCCCGTTCCGAGGCGCGGTCGTGGACGAGCCGGCGCATCTCGTCGTCGACCGCCATCAGCTCGTAGATGCCGGTGCGGCCGCGGTAGCCCGTGAAGTTGCAGGCGCCGCAGCCCACCGCGCGGTAGAGCCGCTCGGGCGCGGGTTCCCCGAAGAGCGCCCGCTCCGCGGCCTGCGGCTCGTAGGGCGCGCGGCAATCGGCGCACAGCCGGCGCACCAGGCGCTGGGCGAGCACGCCGTTGAGGGTCGAGGCGAGGAGGTAGGGCTCGATGCCCATGTCGACGAGGCGGGTCACGGCCCCGGGCGCGTCGTTCGTGTGCAGCGTCGCGAGCACGAGGTGGCCGGTGAGCGAGGCCTGCACCGCGATCTGCGCGGTCTCGAGGTCGCGGATCTCGCCGATCATCACCACGTCGGGGTCCTGGCGCAGGATCGCGCGCAGCGCCCGCGCGAAGGTCATCTCGATGCGCGGGTTCACCTGCGTCTGGCCGACGCCGTCGAGCTCGTACTCGACCGGGTCTTCCACCGTGAGGATGTTGCGCGTCTTCCGGTCGAGGCGGGTGAGCGCGGAATAGAGCGTCGTCGTCTTGCCCGAGCCGGTCGGGCCGGTGACGAGGAAGATGCCGTGCGGCGCCTGGATCATCGCGTCCACCGCATCGCGCGTCGCGCCCGCCATGCCGAGGGCGTCGAGCGTGAGGCGCCCGGCCTGCTTGTCGAGGAGGCGCAGCACCACCCGCTCGCCGTTCGCGGTCGGGATGGTCGAGACGCGCACGTCGATGGCGCGACCGGCGATGCGCAGTGCGATGCGGCCATCCTGCGGCAGGCGCTTCTCCGCGATGTCCAGCGACGCCATGACCTTGATGCGCGAGACCATCGCGGGATGCAGGCCGCGCCGCGGCTCGACCACGTCGCGCAGCGCCCCGTCCACGCGGAAGCGCACCAGCGCGCGCGATTCGAAGATCTCCAGGTGCACGTCGGAGGCGCCCTCGCGCACCGCCTGGGTGAGGAGCGCGTTGATGAGCCGGATGATCGGCGCGTCGTTCTCGGCCTCGAGGAGGTCGGCCACTTCCGGGAGCTGCTCGGTGAGCTTCGCGAGGTCCACCGAGTCGCCGATGTCCTCCACGATCGTCTCCGCCGCCGAGGGCTCGCGCGTATACGCGAGCGCGAGGCAGTGCTCGAACTCCTGCGGCGTGAGGAGCACCTCGCGCAGCGGCTTGCCCGCCATGCGCCGCACCTCGGCGAGCGTGGAGGCCTGCGGATACGGGCGGATCCACACCTCGAGCGCACCGCCGGCGAGGCGCGCGGCGATCACGCCCTTCGCCTTGGCGAAGGCGTAGGGCAGAAGTCGCACCGCCTGCGGATCCAGGTCCTGGGGATTCACGGTTCGCTCGAGGGGTGCGGTCATGGCCGGATGGAGAGGCGGATGCGCGCGATCAATCGTGGGGCGGCACTTCGGGCGCGGGCGCGGTGCCCGTGCCGAGCGGGCGCTTGCGCGCCTCCTCGATCGGCGGGAGCTGGCGCGCCGGCTCCGCGGGCAGCAGCGCCGCGGGCGGCAGCCGCATCCGGCCCTGGAGGTTCCGGATGTAGTCGTAACGGTCGCCGGTGAGCGCCGCGGCGGCCGCGCCATCCTTCAGCACCACCGGCCGCAGGAAGATCATGAGGTTCGTGCGCTTGTGGTTGCGCGACTGGTAGCGGAAGAGGCCGCCCAGGTAGGGGATGTCCCCGAGCAGCGGCACCTTGTCGACGCTCCCCTGCTGGTCGTCCTGGATGAGGCCGCCGAGCACCACGATCTGCCCGTCGTCCACCAGCACGCTCGAGTCGAGCGAGCGCTTGTTGGTGATGATGTCGGCCGATTGCACGAGGGCCTTGTCGGTCGTCACGCTCGACACTTCCGTCGAGATGCGCAGCTTCACCGCGCCCGCCTCGGAGACCTGCGGCGTCACCTTGAGCGTGAGGCCGATGTCCTTGCGCTCGATGGTCTGGAAGGGGTTCGTGGCGCTGCCCGCCGTCGGCGTGTAGGTGCCGGTGATGAAGGGCACGTTCTGGCCCACCACGATCTTCGCTTCCTCGTTGTCGAGCGTGAGGACGTTCGGCGTCGAGAGGACGTTCGCGTTGGAGTCGCCCTCGAGCGCGCGCGCGAGGAGCTGCAGGTTCGGGATCTTGATGGGGTTGCCGCTCGAATCGGTGAACCCCGGGATCGTGATCGAGCCGCGGATGATGCCGAGGTTGAGGCCCTGGCCGATCGCGAGCGGGTTCTGCGCGATGCCGAGGATGTTCGACCCCACCGTCGTGCTGAAGTTGGTGCCGCCGAAGACCGTCTGGCCGTCGCCGATGTTGGTGCCCGTGTTCCACTGCACGCCGAACTCGGCCGCCTTGCTCGCGTTCACCTCGACGATGAGCGCCTCGACGTAGACCTGGGCGCGGCGCTGGTCCAGCGCGTCGATCACGGTGCGCAGGCTCCGGTACAGGGGCTCCGGGGCGGAGATGATGATCGAGTTGGTGGGCGGGTAGGCCTGGATCACCGAGTTGGGCGCCGCGACGTTGCCCGCCTGCGCGCCGAGGCTCGTCGAGGCGGTGGTCTGCGAGGCGGTGTTGCCGGCCGGGGTCGTGCTCACCGTGGTCGTGCGGGTGGTCTCGGATCCGGCGAGGAGCCCGCGCAGCGTCTCGGCGATGCGCGTGCAGTCGGCGTTGCGCAGGAACACGGTGTAGATGTTCCCGTTGCCCGCGCCGGGCGTGTCGAGCCCGAGGGCGAGCGACTTGATGCGGTGCATGAGCGGCGGGTTGTCGGCGCGCACGACGAGGCTGTTGGTGCGCGGGTCCACGGCGACCGCGGCCTTCGGGGAGGTGCCGGGCGCGTTCGCCGGGACGCCCGTCTCGGGCACCACGCGCTGCAGCATCTGCGCGATGTCGATCGCCGAGGCGTTCTGCAGGTGGAGGATCTCGACGTCGGTCGTCGACGGCCGGTCGATGGACTCGATGATGCGCTGGATGCGCCGCACGTTCGCGGCGTAGTCGGTGATGACGATGGCGTTGTTGTTCGGGTAGGCGGCGATGAAGTTGTTGGCGGTGACGAGCGGGCGCAGCACCGGCACGAGCTGCACCGCGTTCTCGTTCTGCAGCACGAACACCTGCGTCACGATGCTCTCGCCCGCGGCGCGGCGCGCCGCCTCGCCGGTGGGCACGGCGCTCGTCTTCGCCTCGGCCTCGGGGACGATCTTCACGAAGCCGTCGCCTTCCACCGCGGCGTAGCCCTGCACGCGCAGCGCCGAGAGGAGGATCCGGTAGAGCATGTCCTTCGAGACGGGCTGGTCCGAGACGATGTTCACCGTGCCGGTCACGCGCGGATCCAGGATGAAGTTCTTTCCCGTGTGCTGGCCGACCGTCTTGATCACGGACTGGATGTCGGCGTTCACGAAATTGACGGTGATCTTCTCCTCGTCGGACGGGGCGTTCGGCGGCGCCGCGCACGCGAGGGCGGCGGCGAACGCGCCCGCGGCGAGTGCCGCGCGCGCGAGGGAAGTTAGAAACCTTGTCACGATTTGTGTCTTCTTCGTTGATTTGTCAGGCGTTTTCGCGCAACCAGTGTACACCACGCCGCCGCCGGGCGCACCCGGAAAAACGCCCCGCCGGCCGGGGGCTCAGCGGATCTGATAGGAGAGCTCGAGGGTGGCGTTCCCGCGCCGCACCTCGGCCTGGACCTGCGAGAGCGTGGCGAACTGCTGGTAGAGGCGGGCGAGGTCGCCGGGGGAGGAGACCGGCTGGCCGTTTACCTTGCGGATCAGGTCGCCGGGCTGCAGGCCGAGCTTGGCGGCGAGGCTCCCGGGGGGCGCCGCGTCCATCCGCACGCCGCCTCCCGGCGGCATGCCGATCTGCCCGAGGTACTGGAGCTGGCCGGGGTCGCGCAGCGCCTGGTCGAGCTCGCGCCGCGAGAGGCTGTAGCGGTTGGCGCCCGTGCGCGCCACGTCGAGGCGGAAGCCGCGCGTGTGCAGGTCCTTCGCGTGGGCGGGCGCGGTCGAGCGGGGAAGCGCGAGGTCGATGCGCTCGCGCACGCCGTTGCGCGACACGATGACGTGATCGGGATCCACCTCCACGAGCTTCAGGCCGGGACGCACCTCCCCGCCGATGAAGACCGAGAGGTCCCGGCCCGCCTGCGGCGCGAAGATCGCCGATGCCGCCACGCCGGGCGTGGGCGCGACGACGCCCTTGAGGAGGAGGCCCTCCACGGTGGCGTTCCCCGAGGCGTCCGGAGGCGAGGCCCCGAAGAGCTTCGCGATGGCGCCGAGATCCACCGTCGCGGGAGCCGCGGCGCGCTGCGGCGCCGTGGCGGGCGGGGCGAGGAAGGCCCACGTCCACCACGCGAGCTGCCACGCGAGCACGAGCGTGAGCGCGGCGACGAGCAGGTTCGCGAGGGGCCCTTGCTTCGCGGGCGGGGAAACGGCGGCCATGCGAGATGTTAGCGCCGTTCCGCGGCCTCGCGCGCGAGATCGATGTCGAGGTACTTCCAGGGCTCGATCATGAACGGGTGCTTCTTGTAGCCGAGGAGCCAGGGCTGCACCAGCACGGTCTGCGCCTTGTAGGTCTCGACCATCCAGGGCATGTAGACCATGATCAGCTTCACCATGCGGGTGTACAGGGCGTCGCGCTCCGGGCCGGGGGGCATGCGCTTCGCCTTCTCGTAGAGCGCGTTGTACTCCGGCAGGTCGAACATCGCGTAGTTGGACTGGCCGATGGAGCCGCCGTAGAGGAGCTGCAGGAAGTCCTCGCCGTCGGGGTAGTCGGCGATCCATCCGTAGCTGAACGACTGCACCTTGCCGAAGCGCGCCTGCTGGCGCAGGTCGGGAATCTTCTCGACCTTGTGGAAGGTGACGCGGATGCCGATCTCGTCCATGGACTTCTTCCACAGCTCGTTGCGCTGCCGCTCGCGCACCGTGGGCGCGGAGGCGTGGTCGAAGGAGAGCGGCGAGCCGTCGGGATTCTCGCGGTAGCCGTCGCCGTCGCGATCGACGTAGCCGAACATGTCGAGCAGCGCCTTCGCCTTCGCCGGGTCGTACTCGAGGGTGGGGCTGCGGAAATCGGGATCGTAGCCGTCGACCGAGGGGGGCAGCGGCGACTGCGCGCGCACCGACTGGTGCTTGTCGAGGATCGCGATCTCGTCGTCGATGCGGAAGCCGAGGGCGATGGCGCGCCGCAGCGCCACGCGCTCCGGGGTGTAGCCGCCCACCGCGTTGGGCTTGCCGCCGATCTCGCTGCGCATGTTGAAGGTCGTGTACGTGACGTAGGCCACCTCGTCGGGCGTCGCGCGCACGCCTTTCTTCGCGAGGTTGGGGGCGAGCTCGCCGCCGGGGATCGCGACGTCGGCGAACTCCTCGGGCACCGGGCGCAGGTAGTCGTGCTCGCCGCCCAGGAAGGCGAGCCAGCGCGGCTGCGCCTCGTCCACGATGTAGACCTCGATGCGCCCCACGAGCGGCAGGTGCTTGCCCGCGAGGTGGGCGGCGATCTCGCGCGAGCGCGGATCGTCGTGGCCGGCGCTCTCGAACACCTCGTCGCGGTAGCCCGGGTTCGCCTCGAGCGCGAGGCGCGAGCCGCGCACCCATTGCACGAGGCGGTAGGGCCCGGTGCCGACGGGGTGCGCCGCGACGTCGTCGCCGTAGTGCTCGACCACCTCGCGCGCCACGGCGGCCGTCGCCGGCATCGCGAGCATGTAGCCGAAGGTGTAGTCGGGACGCGTGAGGGTGATGCGCAGCGTGTAGCGGTCGGGCGCGGCGAGCCCCTCGATCGGCTTGTCGTAGTCGAAGCGGCCGGTGCGCCGCGCCTCGGCCATCGCCGCGTCGGCGCCCGCGATCTTGCCCTCGACGAGGAACAGCCACTGGCTCTTCAGGCGCGGATCGAACAGCCGCTCGATCGAGTACACGTAGTCCTGCGCCACCAGCTCGCGCCGCTTGCCCGCGAAGGCGGGATCGGGCGTGAAGTAGATGCCGGGCTTCACGTGCAGCGTATACACGCGCCCGCCCTCGGTCACCTCCGGAAGCGCGGTGGCCGCGCGCGCCTTGAGCTTCGCGGGACGCGCGAGGTAGTCGTACTCGAGCAGCGAATCGAAGATGTTCTCGTTGATGCCGCCGGACGCTTCGTCCGATTCGGCCTGCGGGTCGAGCTTGCTCTCCGCGCTGGGGTAGGCGACGCGCACCACCTTGCGCATGTCCGCCGCTTGCGCGCCGGTCGCGAGCGCGAGCACCGCGGCGAGGCAGGCGATAGGCCTCGAAAGCGCCGATGAACGCCGATCCAACGCCGATCGCCGCCGATGGGGAATGGTGAGGAGCAATTCGCCGAAGCTCAAACGCCGTGTGGTCCGATCAGCCAGAGACCATTGTATTGGCCTTTATCGGCGCTCATCGGCGTTGGATCGGCGTTCATCGGCGCTTGCGGGAACCCCGGGAACGCGGGCAGGTCAGTGCAGCGTGTGGGTGGGCTCGGGCGGCTCTTCGGGGGCGGCGGGCTCGGCGATGGGCGAGGCGTGGTGGATCACCATGCGCCAGCCGCCTTCGGTGAGCTCGTAGACGTTGGTCGCGTGGACCGAGCCGGACGCGCCGCCCGAGGCGGTGCCGATGGTCTCCACGAGCGAATGCACCGCGACCGTGGGGCCGTCGAAGCGCTGCACGCCGCTCGTCTCGACGCGCAGCTGCGCGGCGCCCGCGAAGATCTGCGCCCAGCTCTGGCGCACCGCGTCGAACCCCACCAGCCGCGGCCCCTGCGGGTGCACGCACACGACGTCGTCGGCTTCCGCCCAGACCGCCATCATCGCCGCGAGGTCGCCGCGCTCGAGCGCGTCGTAGAACGCGCTTTCGGCGTCTTCGGGCGTCGGGTAGAGGCGGGCGCGGGGGCGCGTGCGGGGCGTTTTCATCGGCGCGAGAGCTTACCGGAAAATTGATTTATAGTCCGCGCTTTCCTCGCTCCTTCCCGACTCCCCATGGCCCGATTCTTCGTCAACGGCGAGCAGGTCGATTTCCGCGCCGACCCCGATACGCCGCTCCTCTGGGCATTGCGCGACAACCTCGGCCTCACCGGCGCCAAGTTCGGCTGCGGAGCGGGTCTTTGCGGCGCGTGCACGGTCCATGTCGACGGGCAGGCGGTCCGCTCGTGCTCGACGCCCGTCTCGTCGATCGAGGGCAAGCGCGTCGTGACCATCGAGGGCATCGGCAATACTTCCCGCGCGCGCGTCGCCGAGGCGGTGCACGCCGCGTGGGTGGAGAAGGACGTGGTGCAGTGCGGCTACTGCCAGCCGGGCCAGGTGATGTCCGCGATCGCGCTGCTCACCCGGAACGCGAAGCCGAGCGACGCGCAGATCGACGAGGCGATGAGCGGGAACCTGTGCCGCTGCGGGACCTACCAGCGCATTCGCGAGGCGATCCACGCCGCCTCGGCGAAGCTCGCCAAGGCATGAGGCGCGCCATGGACACGATCGCCAGCGGCTCGCGCCGCCGCTTCCTGAAATCCTCCGCCGCCCTGGGGGGCGTGCTCGTCGTGGGCTTCTTCCTGCCCGGGGGGCGCGGCCGCTTCGCGCAGGCCGCGGACGCGAAGCAGCCGATCGCTCCCAATGCGTTCGTGCGCATCGGCAAGGACAATTCCGTCACGGTCGTCGTGAAGCACCTCGAGTTCGGGCAGGGCGTCACCACGTCGCTGCCCATGATCCTCGCCGAGGAGCTCGAATGCGACTGGAGCAAGGTGCGCTGGGAGCTCGCGCCTGCCGCGCCCGAGTACGCGCACACGGCGTTCGGGATCCAGATGACCGGGGGCTCGTCGAGCGTGTGGAACTCGTGGGATCAGCTGCGCACCGCCGGCGCGCAGGCGCGCACGATGCTCGTGGAGGCGGCCGCGCGGCGCTGGAAAGTGAAGCCCGGGCAGTGCCATGCCGAGAAGGGCTACGTGATCGGCCCCGGCAAGCGGCGCCTTTCCTACGGGCAGCTCACGCAGGCCGCGAGCCGGCTCGCCGTGCCGCAGCAGGTCGCGCTCAAGTCCGCCGCCGATTTCAAGCGCATCGGCACCCCCACGCGCCGGCTCGATTCCGCCGCGAAGGCCTCGGGCAAGGCGACGTTCGGGATGGACGTGCAGCGCAAGGGACTGCACACCGCGCTCCTCGCGCGCCCGCCGGTCTTCGGCGCGCGCGTGAAATCGATCAACGCGGACAAGGTGCGGAAGGTGCCGGGCGTGACCCACGTGGTCGTGACGCCGCACGGCGTCGGCGTCGTGGCGCAGCATTTCTGGGCGGCGAAGAAGGGCCGCGACGTGCTCGAGGTGGAATGGGACCTCGGCGCGCGCGCGAGCCTTTCCAGCACGTCGATCTCGGCGCAGATGCGCGAGGCGGCGAAGGCCCCGGGGAAGGTCGCGCGCAAGGCGGAGGGCGCGGACGCGATGAAATCCGCCGCGCGCACCGTCAGCGCCGAATACGAGGTGCCGTTCCTCGCCCACGCGCCCATGGAGCCGCTCAACTGCACCGTGGAGCTGCGCGACGGCGAGGCCGAGATCTGGGTCGGCTCCCAGTTCCAGGGCGTGGACCGGGGCGCGGCGGCGAAGGCGCTCGGCGTTCCCGAGGAGAAGGTGACGCTCCACACCCTGCTCGCGGGCGGCGGTTTCGGCCGGCGGGCGAACCCGGCGTCCGACTACGTCGTGCAGGCATGCGAGGTGGCGCGGCGCGCCAAGGTCCCGGTGAAGCTCGTCTGGACGCGCGAGGACGACATGCGCGGCGGCTACTACCGCCCGGCTTTCGTGCACCAGGTGGAGGTGGGCCTCGACGCGAAGGGCGGCATCGCCGCGTGGAACCATCGCCTCGCCGGTCCCTCGATCCTCGCCGGCACGCCGTTCGAGCCGATGATGGTGAAGGACGGCATCGATCCCACCTCCGTGGAGGGCGTGGCCGACACCCCGTACGCGATCCCCAACCTCCAGGTGATGCTCCACACGATCGATGCCGGCGTGCCGGTGCTCTGGTGGCGCTCGGTCGGACACTCGCACACGGCGTTCGTGATGGAGACGATGATGGACGAGCTCGCGGCGGCCGCGGGCAAGGATCCGGTCGAGCTGCGCCGCGAGCTTCTCGCGGGCAAGCCCCGCGTGAAGAACGTGCTCGAGGTGGCGGCGGCGAAGGCCGGCTGGGGCACGCCGCTCCCGAAGGGCCGCGCGCGGGGCGTGGCGGTGCACGAATCGTTCGGCAGCGTCTGCGCGCAGGTCGCCGAGGTGTCGCTCGAGAACGGCGCGCCGCGCGTGCACCGCATCGTCGCCGCGTTCGATTGCGGCCTGGTGGTGAACCCGCTGGGCGTGGAGGCGCAGGTGCAGAGCGCGATCGCCTTCGGCCTGGGCGCGGCGCTCTTCAGCGAGGTGACGCTCGAGGACGGGCGCGTGAAGCAGTCGAACTTCCACGACTACCGCGTGCTGCGGCTCGCCGAGATGCCGCGGATCGAGGTCCACCTCACCGGGGGCGGCGAGAAGCCCACGGGCGTGGGCGAGCCGGGCACGCCGCCGGTCGCGCCCGCCGTCGCGAACGCGCTCTTCGCGCTCACCGGCAAGCGCGCGCGGCGCCTTCCGCTCGCCGCGATGCAATGGGCGTGACCGCCGGGGATTGAAAGGCGGAACGCCCGCCGCCATTTCCGGAATCCTGCGGAACGCCGCCCTTGCCGGGCGGTCGTAGGAACGGCGCCCGCGATCCCTGCGGCGCCAGGGAGATGGAGCATGCAGATCCGGCTCGGAAACGATTGGCACAAGCTGCTGCGCAAGATCCTGCGCAATCCCGCCGTCGAGGTGGTCGCGGCGATCGTGGTGGTGCTGCTCGCCGCCTGGTTCGTGATCCAGACCGAGGCCGAGCGGCGCGCGACGCTTTTCCCGCTGTTTTTCGGCTACAAGTAGGGCGCGGCGGCGGCGCTTCGCCACCCGCGGCGCGGGTGTAAGATCGGCGCATGCAAAGCCTCGACCTCGACGTCCTCGAACGCGTCCTCGAATGGCGGCGCGCCGGAAGGCGCGTGTGGCTGCTCACTGTCTCGCGCACCTTCGGCGCGAGCCCGCGCCCCCCGGGATCGCTCGCCGCGATCCGCGACGACGGCATCCTCGTGGGCTCGGTCTCGGGCGGCTGCATCGAGGACGACCTGGTGCGCCGCCGCGACGAGTACGCCGGGCGCAAGCCCCATTTCGTCATTTACGGCGTGACCGCCGACGAGGCGCGCCGCTTCGGGCTGCCGTGCGGCGGCGAGCTCGAGATCATCGTCGAGCCGGAAGTCGCCCCGTCCGAGCTCGAGGGGCTCCTCGCGCGCATCGGCGAGGGCCGCATCGTCGCGCGCCACGTGGATCTCGCGACCGGCGCCTGGAGCCATGGCGACGCCACGCCCGTCGACGAATGCGAGCGCACCGACACGCGCTTCACGAGCGTGCACGGCCCGCGCTGGCGCATGCTGGTGATCGGCGCCTCCGAGATCTCCCACTACCTCGCCGAGATCGCGGCCACCGTCGACTACCAGGTCTTCGTGTGCGACCCGCGCGAGGAGTATCGCCAGGCCTGGCGCTCCACGAGCGCGAAATGGATCGACGGCATGCCCGACGACGCGGTGCTCGCGTTCCGGCCCGATCCGCACAGCGTGGTCCTCACCGTCTCGCACGACCCGAAGCTCGACGACATGGCGCTCCTCGAGGCGCTGCGCAGCGACGCGTTCTACGTCGGCGCGGTCGGATCCGGGCGCACCAACGCCGAGCGGCGCCGGCGCCTCGCGCAGTTCGACCTCACGGCGCAGCAGATCGCGCGCCTGCACGGGCCCGTGGGCCTCGCGATCGGCTCGCGCACCCCGCCCGAGATCGCGGTCGCGATCCTCGCCGACCTCATCGCCTCCCGCAACGGCGTGATGCTCGAGAAGACGCAGGAAGCCGCGCAGAAGCGCGCGTAGGCCTCGCCCGCGCATTCCCGATGGAGATCCGCGCCCTGCTCCTGTGCGGCGGCGCCGCGCGGCGCTTCGGCGCCAACAAGCTGCTCGCGCCCATCCCCGGCGAGGAGGGGCGCGGCCCGATCGTGGCGCGCGCCGCGGCGAACCTTCGCGAAGGCGCGGGCACGCCGCTCGCACTCGTGCCGATCGGCGCCCGCGAGCTGCGCGACGTGCTGGAGCCGCTCGGCTGCGAAGTCGTGGAGTCGGACCGCACCGCGCTCGGCATGGGCGCGAGCCTCGCCGCGGCCGTGGCCGCGACCGATCGCGCCGGCGGCTGGATCGTCGCCCTCGGCGACATGCCGCTCATCGCGCCGGCGACCATCCGCGCCGTGCGCGACG
>DATIVM010000235.1:0-17053 GCA_035465975.1 Usitatibacter sp. | reverse complement strand
TCACGTAGTCGATCACTTCGGCCTCGAGGCCCGCCGCGCGCAGCGCCGCTTCCATCGCCATGCGCGCGCCGCGGCCCTCGGGATGGGGCGCGGACATGTGCCATGCATCGGACGACTCGCCGGTGCCGAGCAGCGCGACCTCGGCCTCGCCGGTGCGCTCGAGCAGGAAGAACGCCGCCGCCTCGCCGATGGAAATGCCGCGGCGCTCGGCGTCGTACGGGCGGCAGGGCTCGGGCGAGAGCAGGTCGAGCGAGCCGAAGCCGTAGAGCGTGGTGAGGCAGAGCGTGTCGACGCCGCCCACCACCGCCGCACCGATGGCGCCCGCGTCCATGAGGCGCGCGGCCGAGGCGAACGCCTTCGCGCTCGACGAGCACGCGGTCGAGATGGCGGCGCAGGGGCCCGCGAGCCCGAGGCGCTCGCGCACGTATTCGGCGACGGAGGAGGTGTTGTGCGTGCGGCGGTAGTCGAAGTCGGCCGGCAGCGAGCCGTCGCGCGGATCGCGGCGGCGGTACGCGAGCTCGGTCTGCAGGATGCCCGCGGTGCTGGTGCCGAGGAAGACGCCCACGCGATGCGCGCCGTGGCGCGCCGCCGCGCCGCGCACGGCCTCCTCGAATCCGTCCTGCACCAGCCCGAGCTCGGCCGCGCGGTTGTTGCGGCAATCGAAGGCGCCGAGGGCGGCCGGGAGGCGCGTTGCGTCCACGCCCGCGATCTCGCCCACCCAGGTCGGCAGGTCGGCGGTCTCGAAGCGGCAGGGGGCGAGCCCGCTCGCGCCCGCGGCGAGGGCGGCGCGATGCGCCTCGAGGCCGCGGCCGAGGCAGCTCGTCGCGGTGGCGGCGGAGATGAGGATGGGACGCACGAGGCTCGAAGCTACAGGATGCGAGCCGGTGCGGGCAAGGCGCTCAACGGGGTATGCCCTCGGGCGGCTTCCGGGCCACGAGGAGCACGTTGGCGAACGGCGTTCCCTCGCTCATGGGGCGCGGCTCGACGCGGAAGCCGATTTCGTCCAGCCGCCGCTTCCAGTCGCTGAGGGGGCGGCAATGGTAGGGCGCCGGGCGGCCGCCGCGCAGCCGCAGCGACAAGCGGTCCAGCGCGACGGTGATGCGGAAGCGCAGGCTCGGCACGCCGTCGGCGACGCGCAGCAGCAGGAGGCCCCCCGGCGGAAGGGCCGACCAGGCGCGCTCGAGCACCGCGTCCTGGGACGCACGATCGATGTAGTGCAGCACGTCGAGCATCACGATCGCGTCGGCCGGCTCGAGCGGCGCGGTGCGGATGTCCGCGTCGACGAAAGAGGCATAACCGTCGCAGGCCGCCGATGCGAGCGCCACGTCGCGCGCGTTCAGGTCGATGCCGCGCAGCGCGCGCGGGCGCGGCGGCGGCGGCCAGCCGCGGGGCCATTGCGCAGCCGATTCCCGCGCCGCGGCGAGCAGCACCTCCACCATGCCCTGGCCGCAGCCCAGGTCGAGGATGCGCGCGCGCTCGCCGAGGAGCCCGCTCTCGAGCAGGTGGTGGAACACCGGGTCGCGCGTGAGCTTGAAGTAGGCGAAGTTGCGCGCGAAGCGCTCGCGCCGCGGATAGCGCCGCGCGGCGCGGCGCGCGAGCGCGCGGAAGAATCGCGCGCTCACGAATCGACCGCGTGGCGCAGCGTGACCGGTCGAAGCCCGAGCCCCTGGGCGGCGTCGAGGATGCGGGGCAGCGCCTCGAGCAGCACGGGCGTGCCGGCCGCCGTGCGCGCGGCGTGGCCGTCGTGCAGGAGGAGGATGTCGCCCGCCGCGAAGCGGCGCGTGAGGCGCGCGGTGACTACCGCCGGGTCGCGCACGCGCGTGTCGTAGCTGCGCCGCGTCCAGGCGGCGAGCGTGAGGCCCAGCTCGTGGAGCACCGGGTCGAGGAGCGGATTGCGAAAGCCCATCGGCGCGCGGAAGAAGCGCGGCTCGGAGCCGGTGACGCGCGCGAGCGCGTCCTGCGCGCTGCGCAGCTCCCGCCGGTAGCCCGCGAGCGTCTGCAGCGCGAACGTGGGCCCGTGGCGCATCGAGTGATTCTCGACCGCGTGGCCGCGCCGCACGATCTCCCGGCACAGGTCGGCATGGGCGAGGACGCGCTCGCCGATGCAGAAGAAGGTGGCGACGCAGCCGCGCTCGGCGAGAAGGTCCAGCACGCGGGGCGTCACTTCCGGATCCGGCCCGTCGTCGAGCGTGATCGCGATCTCGCAGCGCTCGCGGGCGGCCGGGGGCAGGCGCGTCATGTTCGGGCCGATCCAGTTGGTGCGCGGCAGCAGGCCCGTCGCCCCGAGCACCAGCTGGTTCGCGGCCATGGCGCCGAGCGCCCACGGCCAGCCCTGCGGCGCGACGAGCAGCGAGGCCACTGCCAGGCCGTGCAGCCCGATCGAGGCCGCGACGGCCGGCGTCGGGCGCCAGGGCCCGCTGCGGGGGCGCGCCTCGAGCATCGTGCTCATGGCCGGTTGCGCTCCAGGAAGTCGCTCCACATCGCCCGCCAGTCCCTCCACTCGTGCCCGCCCGCCACTTCGTGCACCGAGGCGCTCGGCAACCGCCTCGCGATCCGGCGCTGTCCCTCGGCGAACCGATCCCCCGAGGCGAACCAGCAATCGATGCGCGCGGCCTTCGGACCCTCGTCGCGCAGCCATCGCCACGCCTCCCGTTCCGCGTTCGCGTCGCCGGACTCGAAGCGCCATCGCTCGAGCCCTCCCGCGGCGTCGATCTCGCGCAGCACCTCGCGCGTTCCCGGATACGGGGAGAAGAGCGCCATGCGCTCCACGTCCTCCCCATGCCGCGCGGCGTACGCGAGGCACGCGAGCCCGCCGAGGGAGACCCCGGCGAGCCACACGCGCGAAAATCCCTGCGCGCGTGCAGGTTCGACCACCGACTCGCGAATGCGTTGCACCACCGAGCCGTCGGAAAAGTACGCGGCCCGCACCTCCGCCATCACGATCCACGCCGCGATGCCGCGCCGCTCGGCCTCCCGCGGGAAGCCTTCCCGCGCGAAATCCTCGGCCGTGCTGTAGGAGCCGGAGAGCAGCCCCAGCGCGATCGCCGGTCGCGCTGCGGTGGCGTGGATCAGCGTGCGCACGGTCTCGACCTTTCCCATCGCGAATTGTAGCCCAGCGTCACCGCCGGACCCCGTGCGCGCGCGGCGCCAGGGCGGCGGCGAAGACGAGCGTCGCGATCGCCCCGGCGGCGACCGTGGAGCCGATCGCGTGCAGCACCGGAATCGAGGAGAGCGCCAGCAGGCCGAAGCTCGCGACGGTGGTGGCATTCGCGAGCGCGAGGGACGCGAGGGTGCGCGGCGCGGTCTCTTCGGGCTGCACGGCCATGCGGTCGAAGAAGAGCGCGTAGTTCGAGCCGACCGCCACGACGAGGAGCAGGCCCACGAGGTGCAGGATCGACAGGCGCGTGCCCGCGAGGACGTGCGCCGCGGCGACCACCGCGACCCCGGCCGCGAGCGGCGCCATGACGCGCACCACGCGCGCGGGGCTGCGCAGCGCCGCGAAGAGCAGCGCCACGATCGCGACGAGCCCCACGGCGGACATCGCGAGCGCGCGCTGGAGGTATCCGGCGTAGAGCCGGTCGAGCTCGCCCTTGAGGTCGACGAACGCGGCGCCCGGCACGCGCGCGCTCGCGATCGCCTCGCGGACCGCCCGCGCATCCAGGCCGTGGCTTCCGGCGGGCGGACGCAGCGCGAGAATGGCGGTCCAGCCCTCGCCGTCGCGCAGCAGCATGCCGTCGAGCGCCGCTCCGAGCGCCGTGCCGGCGAGCGATTCGGGCGTGAGCGGCTTCGAATCCCGCGCGCGCGCCACGTCCTCGACGAAGGGCTCGAGGCGCTCGGGGCGCAGCGGCAATCCGTCGAGCGCGGCGCGCAGGCGCGTGCGCAGGATCGCGGGATCAGGAAGGCTCGCGAGGCGCGCGCGCTGGGTGGCGAGGCTCGGCAGGAAGCGCGCCGGGGACTCGTATCCCGCGAGCCGGCCGCCCGCGACCAGCGGATCGAGCGCGGCGCCGGCGCGCTCGGCCGCGGCGAGCGCCTCCTCGAGGCCCGCGCCGCGTACCGCGACCATGTAGCGCGCGTCGCTCGCGCCCAGCGCCGCGCGCAGCTGCGCGTCGAGCTCGCGATCGGCCGCGGGAATCGGATTGAGCGTCGAGAGCTCGGGGTCCCACACGCTCGACCGGTGCGCGGCGAGCACCGCGAGCGCGGCGAGGGCGAGCGCCGCGACCGCGAGGCGCAGGCGCGTCGCGCGAACGGCGAGCGAGCGCAGCGCTCCGCCCAGCGCGGAAAGGTCGCGCATGCGGAAGCGCGCGGGCAGGAGCCGCGGCAGCACGAAGCGCGTGACGAGCGCGGCGGCGGCGAGCCCGGCGATCGAGTAGAGGCCGAGCTGCGCGAGCCCGGGAAGCCCGGAGAACAGCAGGGCCGAGAAACCGGCGATGGACGTGAGCACGCCGAGGCGGATCGTCGGCCAGAAGCCCGCGAGCCACGCCGCGTCGCCCGCGCGCTCGCCCTGTCCCGCCTGCACGAAGAGGTAGATCGAGTAGTCCACCGCCTCGCCGATGAGGGTCGTGCCGAAGCCGAGCGTGATCCCGTGGACGAGGCCGAAGCCGAGCGACACGGCCGCGACCCCGACCAGCGCGCCGGTGAGGACCGGCACGAGGCCCAGCGCGAGCGCGAGCGGCGAGCGGTACACGGCGAGCAGGAGGCTCGCCACGATCGCGATGCCCAGCACGGAGAAGCGCTCCACGTCGTGCTTCACCAGCGCGCGCGAGCGCACCGAGAAGACGCCGGGGCCGGTCATCTCGAGCCGCGCGCCGCGGGCCTCGCCGCCCGGCGCTGCCCGGAGGGCGTCGAAGGCGGACTCGGCGGCCTGCATCGCCTGCGCCTGCGCGTCGATATCCGAGCCGCTCGCGCGCGTGCGGGCGAGGAGCAGCGCGCGCCGGCCGTCGGGCGAGACCCACACGCCTTGCGCCATGCGCGGCCCGCCCGCGGGACGCAGGCCCTCGAGGAGCGCGAGGGTCTCGCCGGTGGGATCGCGCAGGACGAGCGGCTTCACCAGCGCTCCGGCGGGCGAGGCGAGGAGCGAGATCGTGTCGGAGATCGCCGAGCGAAGGCCCGCCTCGGTGAAGCGCTGCGGCGCGACCCCGGGGCTCAGCGCGTAGCGGTGCTCGAAGAGGAAGTCCTTCTCGCGCGCGAAGCCCGCCGCCGCGCCGTCGCTCACCGAGGCGAAGCGCGGATCGGCGGCGAGCCGCTGCGTGAGCGCGCGCGAAAGGCGCGCGCGGGTCTCCCCGTCGCCGCCCTCGATCGCCATGAGCATCACGCGGGAGAGCGCGCCCTCGCGAAGCTGTTCCACCAGGAGGCGCTGCTCGGCGCTCGGCGCCGCGGGCAGGAACGAGGAGAGGTCGGCGACGAAGCGCGTGCGCGCCACCTGCAGCGCGCACAGCGCGAGCAGCGCTGCCCAGAGCACGACCGGGAGCGCGCGCCGCACCCTCAGCCGGTCCCCGGGCGGATCTGCATCAGGGAGCGGTCGCCATCGGCCTGCTCGATCTCGACGCGCTCGACGCGCGCCTGCGAGCCTTCGATCGCCACCTTCGTGACGAGGTCCTCCAGCGACGCGTCGCGCGGCGTGAGCTCGAGCCGCCACGAGGCGGCGTCGCCGGCGAGGCGCAAACGGTAGGCACGCTCGAGCGCCGCGCGGTCGCCGGCGAGCGTGCCGCGGATGCTCTCGATGAGCACCGCGACTTCCGGGTGCTCCGCGAGCGCGATCACCTGGCGCTTGCCGGCGCGCTCGATCACGAGGCGCTCGCCGTCGGCGACCACGCGCTCGTCGCCGGGGCTGGTCACGTGCTTCTCGAGCCGCCCGGGGGGCGTGAACACCAGCTCGCCCGAGGATTGCAGCGGGCGATCGAGGATCGATACCGTCTTCGTCTCGTCGAAGTGCGCCCGGCCCGGGGGGTGGGCGCGCAGCAACGCCATGAGGGCGCCGATGTCCCACGCGGCACGGGCCGCGGGATCGGCGAGCAGCGCCGCGGCGAGGAGCAGCGCGGCGCGGGCGATGCGCAGGCCCTCTCGCGCCGCGCTCATCGCCAGAAGCGGTGGAAGTTGAAGAAGTTGTCGGGGGCGAGGCGGCAGTGGCGCTCGAGGCACTCGGCGTAGCGGCGCACCGCCTCGTTCACCCGCGCCTCGCGTTCCACGCGCGCGACGCCCTCGAGATCCGTGAAGTCGGCGATCGGCTCGAAGCGGATCTCGTAGCGGTTGCCGCCACGGTAGAGCCCGGCCATGAACGCGACGCGCGCGCGAAGCGCGGCCGCCATGCGCATCGGTCCGGTGGGGAAGGGGGCGGGTGCGCCGAGGAACGGGATCTCCAGCACCGGCTCGTCGGCCAGCGTGCGGTCGGCGAGCACGCCCACCAGCGCCCCGGATTCGAGCCGCTCCTCCAGGCGCAGCATCGAATCGATGCGCCCGAGCGGCACGATGTCCTTCTCCGCCTCCGGCGCGATCGCGGCGAGCGCCGACTGCACCTTGCGCGCGTTGTCCTCGTACATGGCCATGGCGATCGCGCGCCGCCCGCGGCCGCAGGCGCGCGCCGCCTCGAAGCTGCCGAGGTGCGCGCCCATCACGATCGCGCCGCGTTCGTCGAAGAGCTCCGCGCCCCGCACGTCGACCTCGAAGAGGTCGAAGCGGCCCTCGAGGAAGAACACCCGGTCGTGGACCGTGGAGGCGAAGGCGAAGAGCAGCCCGAAGCGCTCCGCGAGCGTGGGCTCGCGCCCCAGGCAGCGGCGCAGGAACTCGCGCGAGGCGCGGCGCGCGGCGCCCGCGGTGAGGAAGAAATAGGCGGCGGTGACGCGCAGCAGCACGCGCGCCGGCGCCCGACCCGCGCGGCGCGAGAACCACACGATGAAGCGGATCAGGAAGGGGCTGCCGCGCTCGGGGCGGCGGGTCCATTCGGCGCTCGTCGCGCGGCCGGGCGAAGGCGCCGCGCTCATCGCGGCCCCGGCGCGCGCCGGGCGAGGGCGCCGCTCGCGACGAGCCGCCCCCCGCAGCGGATCTCGAATCGCACGCGGCCGCCTTCCTCGCGCTGCTCCATCTCGAGCCGCGCGCCGGGCTCCACGGGGCTCGCGAACTTGGCGCTCTCGAGCGTCCAGTCGCTCGCCTCGGTCGCGGTGGCGCGCTCCAGGACCTCCATGACGCGCGCGAGAAGCGCCACGCCGGGGAGGATCGGCCGGCCGGGGAAGTGCCCGTCGAATGCGCGGTCGTCGCGCCCGACCTCGAACGCGCTGTGCAGCCGCAGCGCCATCAGGACGCCTTGGGTGCGTTGCGCCCGCGCTTGGCGAGGGCGCGCAGCTCGGCGCGCGGGAGCTTGCCGGTGAGCTGCCGCGGGAGCGAATCGACCATCACCAGGGGCCGCGGCAGGAACGCCGCATCGATGCGCTCGCGCAACGCCGCGAGCACCTGCGCGCGCGTGAGGCCCGGGGCGACCACGAACGCCGTGAGCCGCGTCACGCCGTCCGCCTCGCGCTCCTCGGGCACGAAATAGACGCCGTCCACGACGCCCTCGATCGAGGTGAGCTGGTGGTTGAGGTAGGCGAGGGAATTGCGCTTGCCGGCGATGTTCACCATGTCGCTGAAGCGGCCGTGCAGCGCGAAGTGCACGCCGTCGGGGCGCGCCTCGATCACGTCCTGCAGCGCGATGGGCGACTCGACGTGGCCGCCGGAGACGACGGCGCGGCCCTCGTGCTCGCGCAGCTTGAGGCCCGCGTAGAGCTCCCAGTCGCCCGACACGGTGGGCCGGCGCGTCGCGATCTGTCCCGCCTCGGTGCAGCCGTAGATCTCGAAGAGCCCGGCGCCGGTGCGCCGCTCGGCCTCGCGCGCGAGCTCGACGGAAAGGGGCGCGGTCGCCGAGACGATGCGCTCGATCGGCGCGGGGTCGTCGGCCCCGAGCCAGGTGCGCAGGTGGAAGGGCGTCGTGAAGAGCACGCGCGGGGCGGGAAGGCGCGCGATGGCGGCATCGATGTCGCCCGGATAGTAGGGCCGCTCCGCAGTGAGCACGGCGCCCGCGGCGAGCGGCAGCAGCACCGTCGATTCGAAGCCGTACATGTGCTGCGGGGGCACCGTGCCGAGGATCGAGTGGCCGGGCCCGATGGAAAGGCGCGCCGCCTCGTTGCGCACGTCGTGCGCCAGCGCGCCCCAGCTCTTGTAGCTCGGCTGCGGCTCGCCGGTCGAGCCCGAGGTGAAGAGGCAGGCCACCTCGCGATCGGCGGGGATGGTCGGCACTTCGTCCCACGGCGCGGGTTCCGGCAGGTCCCCGGCCTCGAAGCGCGGCAGGTCCACCGCGAGCGCCGGATCGTCGGCGACGAAGTAGGCGTCGGGCGCGAAGCGCCGCATCGAGCGGATCACGTGCGGCGTGGTCGTCGGCGGCAGCAGCGTGAGCTGCCCGCGCACGATCGCCGCGAGGAGCATCACGGCGAAGCGATAGCGGTCGGCGCACAGGTTGAGCACGTGCGTCGCCTCGGGCAGCGCCGCGGCCGCGCGCGCCACGTCGCGCAGCAGCTCGCTCGCGAGGATCGGCCGGCCGGCCCGGTAGGCCGCGATCGCCTCCCCGTCCCGATGCCCGATCAGCGGGACGCGGTCGCCGGCGAACTGGGGGCGCGCGGGGAGCGAGGACATGGCGGCGCCGGCCTCAGCGCGGGTTCTCGGCGGGCGCCGTCGCGAAGTGGCGCGAGAACGCGCGGATGCCGCTCAGCAAGCCGACGCGTTCCCAGTTCGGCAGGGCCCGCAGCCGCACGGCGTACTCCGCCGCGAACATGAGCGCGAGGAGCACCGGGCTCAGCACCGTGGCGAGGAGCGACCACGCCTCGAGGAAACCGGCGGCGTAGAGCGTCACGGAGAGCGCCGCGACCGTCGCGAAGAAAAGGGTCCATGCGAGCGTGACGCGGCGCGTGTATGCGGCGACCTCCGGGGGCAGCGTCTGGTGGAGGAGCCGGGCGAAGCGCGTGCAGAGCGGCTCGCGCCCCGCGACGAGCGTGCGCCCGAAGACGACCGCGAGCGCGAGGTTCACGCCGACGTGCTCGACGAGGAAGACGTCCGGGAAGTGGCGCTCGAGCGCGCCCCATTCGGCCCAGAGTCCCGCGGCCGCGAGCGCCGCCGCGACGACCATCCATGCGCGGCGCCGCGAACGGCGCGCGAGCGACAGCGCGAGGAGGCCCGCGGGAACCAGGGAGAGGATCGCGCCCAGGGCGGGAGAGAACCCGCGCACGATCGTGAAGTGCGCGAGGACCGCCAGGCCGATCGAGAGGAGGACCAGTACCGCGCGGACGGAGCGCCTGCGCCGGCCCGGGGTCACTTCGTTCTCCGCTCCGCGACGTGCGAGGCGAGGCTGCGCAGCGACGAGAAGATGCGCAGGTTGTCGCGGTCGTCCTCGCGCAGCTTGAAGCCGTAGCGGCGCGAGACGACGAGCGCCACTTCGAGGATGTCGATGGAGTCGAGGCCGAGGCCCTCCTTGTAGAGCGGGGCGTCCGGGTCGATCTCCGCGGGAGCGACGTCGAGGTTCAGGGCCGAGACGACGAGGCCGGCGACTTCGCCGAGCAGCCGGTCGTCCACCGGGGCCCCGCCGAGCGGGACGTTGTCAAGCGAGTTGGGCATGCGTCTCCGGTCCTCGAATCGGGACCGTTCGTCTCGTGAAGTGGGCCAGATTTCCGCTCGGAATCATAGCATGGGGGCGCCGATTCTCAGGGCAGGCGCGCGGCGGGAATCGCGAACACGAAACCCTTTCCCGCGCTCGTCTTCGGCCACTCGAAGGCGAGGCCCGGAAAGGCCCTTTCCAGGGCCTTGCGGTTGTGGCCGATCTCGACCAGCAGCAGGCCGCCGGGACGCAGGTGCCCGCGCGCCCCGGCGAGGATCGCGCGCGCGTGCTCGAGCCCGTCCGCGCCGCTCGCGAGCGCCAGGCGCGGCTCCTTGCGGTACTCGTCGGGGAGGCTGCGCATCGAGGCGGCCTTCACGTAGGGCGGGTTCGAGACGATGAGGTCGTAGGTCCGTCCCCGCAGCGCCGTGAAGAGGTCCGACTTCACGAGGCGGATGCGCTCGCCGAGCCCGTAGTCCGCGACGTTGCGCGCCGCGACCTCGAGCGCGTCCTGCGACAGGTCCGCGGCGTCCACCCGGGCCTGCGGGAACCGCAATGCGGCGAGGATCGCGAGGCACCCGGAGCCGGTGCACAGGTCGAGGATCGCGCGCGGCGAGCGGCCGGCGAGCGGCGCGCGCGCCGGGTCGAGGAGCAGCTCGGCGATGAACGAGCGCGGCACGATGACGCGCTCGTCGACGTAGAAGCGATGCGGGCCGAGCCACGCCTCGTGGAGCAGGTAGGCCGCGGGCTTGCGGGTGGCCACGCGCCGCTCGAGGAGCGACTTCGCCGCCTCGTATCGCGCGGGGGACAGCACCTCGTCGAGGTGGGGATTGGGGTCGTGCGGCGGCAGGTCCAGCGCGCGCAGGACGAGCCAGGCCGCCTCGTCGAGCGCGTTCGTCGTGCCGTGGCCATAGGAGATGCCCGACTTCTCGAACAGGTCGACGCCGTAGTCGAGAAGGGCGCGGACGGTCCTCGCCACGGCGGCTCAGCGCTGCAGCAGCGCCTCGACGGTCTCGCGGTAGATGCGCGCGAGGGGCTCGATCTCCGCGATCGCGACCGCCTCGTTCACCTTGTGGATCGAGCGGTTCACCGGACCGAACTCGGCCACCTCGGGGCAGATCTCGAAGATGAAGCGCCCGTCGGAGGTGCCGCCCGTGCAGTTCACCTCGGGCTTCACGCCGGCGACGCGCTCGATCGCGGCCGAGAGCGTCTCCACGAGGCGCCCGCGCGGCGTGAGGAAGGGCTTGCCGCCGAGCGTCCAGTCGATCGAGTAGTCGAGGCCGTGGCTCTCGAGGATCCCGCGCACGCGGGCCTGGAGCGACTCGGGCGTGCTCTCGGTCGAGAAGCGGAAGTTGAAGTCCACCTGCAGGAGGCCGGGGATCACGTTCTGCGCGCCGGTGCCCGCGTGGATGTTGGAGATCTGCCAGGTGGTGGGCGGGAAGTACTCGTTGCCGCGATCCCACGCGGTGGCCGCCAGCTCGGCGATCGCGGGCGCGGCGAGGTGCACGGGATTCTTCCCGAGGTGCGGATAGGCCACGTGCCCCTGGATGCCCTTCACCCAAAGGCGCCCCGTGAGCGAGCCGCGGCGCCCGTTCTTGATCGTGTCGCCGAAGCGCTCGGCCGACGAAGGCTCGCCGACGATGCAGTAGTCGATGCCCTCGCCGCGCCGCTTGAGCTCCTCGACCACGCGCACGGTCCCGTCCACCGAAGGGCCTTCCTCGTCGGAGGTGATGAGGAGCGCGACGGTGCCGCGGTGCGCGGGGTTCGCGCGGACCAGCGCCTCGGCGGCGGTCACGAACGCGGCGACCGAGGTCTTCATGTCGGCGGCGCCGCGCCCGTACAGGCGGCCGTCGCGAACGGTCGGCGCGAAGGGGTCGCTCTGCCACTGGTCGAGCGGCCCCGTGGGCACCACGTCGGTGTGGCCGGCGAGCGCCACCACCGGGCGCCCTTCGCCGTGGCGGATCCAGAGGTTCGTGACGTCGCCGCGCGCGATCACCTCGGGGCGGAAGCCCAGGGGCGCCAGGCGGTCGATGATGAGCTGCTGGCAGCCTTCGTCGGCGGGAGTGACGGACCTGCGCGCGATGAGCGCCTTGGCGAGCTCGAGGGTCTCGTTCTTCAAGCGTTGCGGATCGGGATCAGGTGCGGCTGGCGGGAACGGATGCGGGGACGCGGCGCGCGACCACCGGGCCCGCGCGCTCCTCGACGTAGCGGCGCAGGGCCGGCTTCGCGCCGAGGAAGAAATAGGCCTCGGCTCAGAGGAAGAGCGGGCCGATGAGGAGCTGCCGGACGTCGTCGAAGAACGCGGGCTTCATGCCCTCGAAGCGGTGGCCGAGGAGCTGCAGCGCCCAGCCGGCGACGAAGAGCACGGCCGCCGCGGCGAGCCCGCCCGCGCTGCCGAGGCGCGCGAGGATCTCGCTCGCGGCCGCGCACGCGGCGAAGAGGGCCACCGCCATGGTGACGCCGAACACGAAATCGAGGCGGAAGTAGTACGCGCAGGCGGCGAGCGAGGCGAGCGCCGCGAGCGTGATCTCGACCGAGCCGGCCGGGATCGAGACCGCCGCGCCCGCGATCACCACCGCGAGCACGATCATCGGGATGCCGACGAAGTGCGTGGCGATGTTGCGGCGGTCGCGGTGATACGCCGCGTACTGCGCGAGATTGTCTCCGACGCTCTTCACGCGGCCCTACAGCCTCTCTTCCGATTCCTCGGTGATCGTGAACTCGCCGAAGGACGGGGCCCCGGCGGCGCCCGGGCGCAGCGGCCCGGGCTGCTTCGCCGTCTCGGTCATGGCCGGCATGATGCCGGAGTTGCCCAGCAGGAGGCCGAGGTTGGTGGCGGAGTCGGCGTTGCCGAGCGCCTCGTCGGTGGAGATCTTGCCCTGGCGCACGAGCCGGAAGAGGTCCTGCTCGAAGGTCTGCGAGCCCGGCGACATGCTCTTCTCCATCGCCTCCTTGATCTCGGTGATCTCGCCCTTCTCGATGAGCTCCTGGATGTTGCGCGTGTTGAGGAGCACCTCGACCGCCGGCACGCGCTTGCCGTCCACGGTCTTCACGAGCCGCTGCGAGATCACCGCCTTGAGCGACACCGAGAGGTCCTGCAGCAGCATCGGCCGCACCTCGAGCGGGAAGAAGCTGATCACGCGGTTCATCGCCTGGTAGGCGTTGTTGGCGTGCAGCGTCGCGAGGCACAGGTGGCCGGAGAGCGCGTAGGTGAGCGCCATGCGCATCGTCTCGAGGTCGCGGATCTCGCCGATGAGGATGCAGTCGGGCGCCTGGCGCATGGCGTTCCTCAGCGCGTCGTGGAACGAGCGCGTGTCGTTGCCCACCTCGCGCTGGTTGAAGATCGACTTCTTCGGCGTGAAGACGTACTCGACCGGGTCCTCGATGGTGAGGATGTGGCCCGCCTGCACGGAGTTGCGGTAGTCGAGCATCGAGGCGAGCGTGGTGGACTTCCCCGATCCGGTCGCGCCCACCACGAGGATCAGGCCGCGCTTCTCCATCACGAGCGTGGAGAGCACCGGCGGCAGGCTCAGGTCCGCGATCTTCGGGATGTCCGAGGTGATGAAGCGGATCACCGTGGACACCGCGCCCTTCTGCCAGAACATGTTCACGCGGTAGTTGCCGAGCCCCGGCATGGGCTTCGAGAAGTTGAGCTCGAGCTCCTTCTCGAGGGTCTCGATCTGCGCGGGGGTGAGCATCTCGTAGGCGATCTTCTTGCAGGTCTCCCCGTCCATGGACTGCGGGTTGACCGGCATGATGTTGCCCTGGATCTTGATGCTGATCGGCGAGCCCGCGGAAATGAAGATGTCCGAGGCTTTCTTCTCCGCCATCAGCTGCAGCAGCTTCTCGATGAACATCGGTGCGCCTCCCTCCGGTTCACTAGGCTGGACGGCGTGCCGTCCCTCGTTGTTGCGCGGCTTCAGTCGCCCCTGAGGAGCTCGTTTATGCCCGTCTTGGCGCGGGTCTTCGCGTCCACCTGCTTGATGATCACGGCGCAGTAGAGACTATACCGGCCATCCCCCCCGGGCAAGTTGCCGGAGACCACGACGCTGCCGGGCGGGATCGCGCCGTAGCTCACCTCGCCGGTGGCGCGGTTGTAGATCTTGGTGCTCTGGCCGATGTACACCCCCATGGAGATGACCGACCCCTCGCCGACCACGACGCCTTCGACGATCTCGCTGCGCGCCCCGATGAAGCAGTTGTCCTCGATGATGGTGGGGTTCGCCTGCACCGGCTCGAGCACGCCGCCGATGCCCACGCCGCCCGAGAGGTGCACGTTCTTGCCGATCTGCGCGCAGGAGCCCACGGTCGCCCAGGTGTCCACCATCGCGCCCTCGTCCACGTAGGCGCCGATGTTGACGTAGGAGGGCATCAGCACCGCGTTCTTCGCGATGAAGGCGCCATAGCGGGCGGCGGCGGGCGGAACGATGCGGTAGCCGCCGGCCTGGAAGTCGGCTTGCGTGAAGCGCGCGAACTTCGAGTCCACCTTGTCGAAGTAGTGCGTGTAGCCGCCCTGCATGATCTCGTTGTCGCGCAGGCGGAAGGAGAGCAGCACCGCCTTCTTGACCCACTGGTGCGTGACCCATTGCGATTTCCATCCCGTCCCCGAGGGGGCGGCCCCCGCGCGCTTCTCGGCGACGCGGAGCTTCCCCGCGTCGAGGGCGGCGAGCACCTTGGCCACCGCCTCCTTCACGTCGGCTGGCGCGGAGGCGGGCGAGATCTCGGCGCGGCGCTCGAAGGCCGCGTCGATGAGCGATTGCAGGGCGGGGGATGCGAGGTCGTTCATGCGCGTGCGGCCCCGGCCGCGGCCGGCGCCCGTTGCTCGATGAAGTGGCGGATGCGGGAAGCGGCCTCGCGCGTCTCCTCGACGGTCGAGACCAGCGCCATGCGCACGTAGCCGCGCCCGGGGTTGCCCGCGTCGGTGTCGCGCGCGATGTAGCTTCCGGGGAGGACCGTGACGTGCGCGGCGCGGAAGAGCTCGCGGGTGAAGCCGGTGTCGTCGCCGCCCGCGCCGGCCCCCGTCGAGGAGACGCTCGCCCAGAAGTAGAAGCCCGCCTCGGGCATTGTGAGCGGCAGCACCGGGTTCACGCGCTCGTAGAACGAGGCGAACTTCTCCCGGTAGAGGCGCCGGTTCTCGACCACGTGCGCCTCGTCGTTCCACGCGGCGACCGAGGCGAGCTGCACGGCGTTGCTCATCTGGGAGCCGTGGTAGGTGCGGTACAGCACGAAGCGCTCGAGGATGGCGCGATCGCCGGCGGCGAAGCCGGAGCGCAGGCCCGGCGCGTTGGAGCGCTTGGAGAGCGAGCCCATGACGACCAGCCGCGGCCAGCCTTCGCGGCCCAGCATGCGCGCCGCGGCGAGCGCGCCGAGCGGCGGCTTCGCCTCGTCGAAATACAGCTCGCCGTAGGGCTCGTCGGAGACGATCACGAAGCCGTGGCGGTCGGAAAGCTCGAAGAGGCGCTTCCACTCCTCGAAGCGCATCACGCGCCCGCTCGGGTTCGCGGGCGAGCAGGCGTAGAGGAGGCGCGTGCGGTTCCACACCGAATCGGGCACCGCGTCCCAGTCGGGCGCCTCGGCTCCGCGGGCGTTCACGTAGTACGGCTGCGCGCCGCCGAGGAGCGCCGCGCCCTCGTAGATCTGGTAGAACGGATTGGGCGAGATCACGCGCGCGCCCGTTTCCGAAGGATCGAGCACCGCCTGCGCGATCGCGAAGAGCGCCTCGCGCGTGCCGAGCACCGGGATCACCTCCTTCTCGAAATCGACCGTGACGCCGTGGCGGCGTCCCAGCCACCCGGCGATCGCGCGGCGCAGCTCCGGGAGCCCCAGCGTGAACGGGTAGCGCGCGATCGCGCCGAGGTTCGCGGCGAGCGCCTCCTTGAGGAACGCGGGCGTCGGATGCTGCGGCTCGCCGAGGCTCAGCGCGACGGGCGAGAGGCCCGCGGGGGGCGCGACGCCGGCGAGGAGCTCACGCAGCCGCTCGAAGGGGTACGGACGCAGGAGGTCGAGGCGGGGATTCATCCGGCAATTATACGGGGCGCGCCCCGCCTGCCCCGCCGCCTGCCGGGGCGCCGGACGACGACCGTGCGTTCGCGCCGTTGCATCCGTAGCGCCGTCCTACACGGGCATCTTGCCCGCGGTCAAGTCGCGCGGCCGCGCGACGGCGAACAATGCTCCCATGGGCATCGGATTCGGCATGTCGCGCAACGGCGCGGAGATCGACGCGGCGAGCCTCGAGGAATCGGGCGCCGTGAAGGTCCTCGTGCAGCTCTATCGCTGCCCCGAGGGGCACCTCAACGACATCGTGTGGACGGCCCCGGAGATGGCGATCGCCTGCGAGGTGAACGACATCCAGTTCTACTGCGCGCGTTGCCGGGCCGCGCGTTTCGCGTCGGAAGCGGAGGCGAGGTCCCTCCTCGCCGCCTTCGGGCTCGCGCCCAGCCTCAGGATCTACTCGTCCTGACTTCGCCTACTTGAGCAGTCCGAGGCGCACGAGCGGGCGCCTGAGCCACCAGCGCCAGCCGTCGCGCCGCGCGACCTCGCGATTGCACTCGCTCAGCTGCAGGCCGCGCGCGAGGATCTGCGCGTCGCGCTGCGCCACCTCCTGCTGCAGGACCTCCGCGCGCCGCGAGGCGTCGACCATCCCGCGGTACACCTTCTCGTAGTCGCGATGGACCCAGTCGCCGCGATCGGCGAGGACCGAGAGCGCGGGCGCGACCGCGTCGAGCGCGGACGGCTCGCGGCTCGCGACGAGCAGGAAGTAGAGCGGCTGCGAGAGCGCGGGCGCCGGCTCCGCGGGCCGCTCCTCGTCCACCTCGACGAGCTGCGCGCGCGCGCCCTCGGGCGCCTCGGGCGCGATCACCGAGTAGAACGTGGGACGCTGCCCGTACCAGCGGCAATGGGGAAAGCGCGCGGCGACGAGCGAGGCGAGCTCTTCGCGATAGAGCTCGCGCACGTGGAACTCGTTGGCGTAGTCGCGCTTGTCGCTGTACTCGACCTTGTTCGGGCATGAAAGGATCAGCACGCCGCCCGGCTTGAGCACGCGCGCGAGCTCCGCGAGGAAGGCCTCCTGGCCTTCGATGTGCTCGAGCGTCTCGAACGAGACGGCGAGGTCCGCGCAGGCCTCCGCGAGCGGCAGCGCGGTGCACGAGGCGCGCACGAACTCGAGGTTCGGCCGGTCGGCGTAGGTGCGCCGCGCGTGATCGACCGCCTGCGCGGAGACGTCGATGCCGGTCACGCGCGCGGCGCCGCGCGCGAGCAGCGCCGCGCCGTAGCCTTCGCCGCACGCCACGTCCACCACCACGCGATCCGCGGCCCAGCGCGCGGCGAAGTGGTAGCGGTGCCAGTGCTCCATCCAGATCTCGCCCTTCGTGCCGGGCACGAAGCGCTCTCCGGTGAAGGGCAGGCTCCCGTCGGGGTCGTGGGCGGACATCGCCGACATTATAG